>DGOF01000023.1:32879-41074 GCA_002389285.1 Patescibacteria group bacterium UBA4473 | reverse complement strand
GCGTCGTCCCATTCGGGTTGAAACATTGGCCTCCCCCGAAGGATTCCGACTAAAGTACGTCGGCATCACCGCGATTTCGTCTTCCGGATCATCCATAACCGTTCCCAAGGTCGTGAGAAACTTCGGATGAGCGAGCAGCCATTCATCAACCGGTTCTTTCCAGTTGCTCATTTCGGGAAGAATGGCCTCTAGATTGAGTCGGTACTTCAGCGTTTTTGCATACGGCGGAGTAAATTCCGTAGCCGGCTGTCCTGATATTTTATCAATTTCGGTAATCTCTATCGAATTATCAATCTCCGTCGGCACCGAAAACGAAGCAAAGACTTCCTCTTTTACCAGTCTTTTTGGCGTATGATCGGTCACAAGATCCCCCGAAAACATATTTACTTTTCTCGTTTCAAGCAGCACCGGCTCGTTATAAAGTTTATCCGGATCGCCCTCTCGCTCCTCAATTAAAATTTTATGGGCCCCCGTCATAAAAGCCTTCCAGATAGGCGCCGCAACCGTAAGCCCCGTAGCTCCTGGCTTCATCGGCTCTCCTCGATTATTTCCCACCCATACGCCTGTAACCATATGCGGCGTAAATCCAATCGTCCAAGAATCTCCTGGAGCCGAGATAAGCTTTGGATTTTCTTCTTCATCCTCCGGTTCTTCTTCGTTGAATTCTGGATTTTCTATCTGTCGATTGGACGTTCCTGTTTTCGCCGCGTTATTCAGATCTCCCAACTGAAGCAACACATTCCAATCAAAATCATTGGTCGTCGGTCGTGTCGTCTCATCGGTCAAAATATGACGCACCAGCGCGGCCACTTCTGGATCCAGTCCTTTTTTTCTATATTTTTCTGGATCATAACGTTCCAATACTTTCCCTTCCGAATCCCGCACCTCAAGAATTGAAACCGGCTCAAAGTAATCCCCATCGCCGGCAAAAGCCTGGAACGAAGCGATATGCGATAAAGGCTCCACCTCCGCCACGCCGATTCCAATCGCCACTCCATGACGTTCGGCGTCGCCTTCAAATCCAATTCCCAACTTCCCGGCCAACTCAAGAATCCGCTTTGGAGAAGCTAAAAAAGCTACTTTGATCGCCGGAATATTCAAACTTCGGTTCAACGCTTCTCTCAGGGCAATCGGCCCAACAAATTGACCGTCAAAATTCTGCGGTTGATAGTTCCCTCCAAAATCGGTTTCGACATCAAACACGACCGTTGCCGGACTGTATCCTTTCTCAAAAGCGGACGCATACACCAACGGTTTAAAACTCGACCCGGGTTGTCGCCGTGAAGTCAGTACGTTCACCTGTCCATCATTATCCGTGTCAAAATAATCACGTCCTCCGACAAAGGCCAGGAGCTGTCCGGTATCCACATCAAAAGAGGCCAGCGCCGCATTCCCCGCACCATAGGTCTCTGCGTAGTGAGGAATCCGCGCTTCGATAGCTTCTTCGGCCACCGCCTGAATCTCTGGATCCAGCGTCGTAAAAATACGCAATCCTCCTTCTCTTAAAAATTCTTTGCCGTATTTTTCTTCCATTTTTTCCCGCACATAAAACACAAAATGCGGCGCATTAATATCCGATCGATACCGCCGAAACTCAATAGACTTCGAGACCTCAAAAGCTGTTTTGAACTGCTCAAAAGATATGTTTTTCAGATCAAGCATTCGCTGAAGCACGAGATCTTTACGCCCTTTTTTGTAGGTTTTGGTGCCCTCTACCTCATCGTATTCATAGTGCCCCAACAAAAGATCTTTGTTGGCTCCGTAGGGAGAAAATCGCGTGGGCGCCACCGGGAGACTGGCCAAAATAGCGGCTTCTGAGATCGTCAAGGCTCGGGCTGATTTTCCGAAAAAAGTTTTAGCCGCCGCTTCAATCCCGTAAGCATTCGACCCATAAGGAATATTATTGAGATAGAGTTCCAGAATTTCTTCTTTGGTGTAGTGCCATTCGACTTTCATCGAAAGCAGGACTTCTTTCACTTTTCGAGTGAGCGTTCGCTCTCGTGTCAAAAACGTATTTTTGACCAATTGCTGTGTAATAGTCGATCCTCCACGTTTGGCTCCCAGCCCAAAGAAATGATTCAGACCGGCCTTGGCAATACCTCCAATATCAAATCCAAAGTGTCGATAAAACCCATCATCTTCGATCGCGATCGTTGCCTGAATGACGTGTTCCGGGATTTCTTCGAAGGGAATATATTCACGGTTTTCGTCTCCATGAATGGTGTACAGAATATGCTCATTCGGGTCCTCTCCTTCTTTGAGCGCGAATCGATCATAAATAATCGTCGATTCAGAAAAAGCCAACTGAGACGCCTGATCCACCGGCGGCAAAAAGAAGACCGTGTAGATAAAAAGCAGTCCGCCCACCACAACGCCTGCCCCGAGACATTTTTTCCACCAGGGCATTTTATTTTTTTTCTGATGTTTTTTTCGTGATGGCAAAAACCACAGGATCCCTTTGCAGATCCCACTAAACCCCGTCTTTATAAAACGACGGAGGCGGCCATGACGACGTATTCTTCTTACACGCATAAGCGCTGGTTATGGTAGGGAATAAGGGGAAAAAGGCAATGCATGGCTTGACGCAACTTATTAAAACATTATAAGTGCCCATTTCTTGAACTCAGACCTTCTGTGGTTTCAAGACGCTTTAAGCTCTTTTCGGCTTCATAATTTCTCAAACCGTCTCACCCTTCCTAAAGGTGGGACACCTACACAAACCGCGCAACCATAAGGAGATTCATATGAATACTCTGCGCTTCGCCCTGCTGTTTTTCACCCTGGTCGCTCTCACGAGCTGCCAAGCGGCCCACAAGGAATTCTCGTTCAAAGTAGAAAAACAGGCCGTCTGGGAGCTCGATCACAAAGCGCTCCACCAGATCAACCTCCTCCCTGGGGGAAATTTGTCCATGGGGTTTTCCGTCAAGGGGCTCCAGGCGAAGGCCTATGCCCCGGGAATTTCCACTCAGACGAAGAACTGGACGTCAAAACTCCCGTTCATCGAATTCTCTGATGAGGAGAGCTCGAAAGCACTTGAGCTGGGATGCACCTACTTCAGTGGAGACGGGATCCCTGTCTACTACCGACAAAAAACACTTCGGGAGATCGTGGAGATCTATCTCGGGGAGCCCGACCAAACGCAACTCTATCAGACGTGGCGACTCGGATACTATCTGGTGGCGCAGCAGGGGGGAATCTCCGTGCTGTACATGAACCAGTTTTCCACTCCCGACCGCCAACAGACGGCGGATCCGTTCCTCATGTACAATTCCCAAAAGGTCCCTGAGAAAGAAGCCCGAAAATTGCTCGAGCAGCTGGAATAGGACCCCAGCTGTCCAGGCCAGGTTTCGTCACTGACGAGACCTGGCTGCTTCTTTGTCTGAATACATAAAATCAGTAAGATATATTTGATGTTTATTGCCCCTTCCATTCTCAACTCTGATTTTTCTCAGCTGCAGGCGGAGATTGATTCTTTATCCAAGGCGGATCGCATTCATCTGGATATCATGGATGGAAACTATGTGCCGTCTACGAGCTTTTGGGCGAAAGATTTAGAAGATATTCATTTTTCGATTCCAACAGAAACTCATCTGATGTGTGATAATCCTGAGCAATACTTTGATGATTTTCAAAAGCTTGGTGTGATGGGGATTACTTTTCACATTGAAAACACAGGAGAACTTGAAGCGATAAAACTTCTCAAAGACTTAAAAAATAGAGGATTAAAAGCCGGAATTTGTATTGATGGCTACACCGAACCTGATGCGCTGAGTGAATATATTCTCTTGCTCGCTGACCAGATATTAATCATGTCAGTGAAGGCGGGTAAAGGCGGACAGAGCTTTATGCCCGAAGCCTTAGAAAAATGTCAGACGCTTCGAGAGCGCAATTTTCAGGGCGAAATCGAGTTCGATGGTGGCGTCAATATCGACAATGCGCCGCTGATCATAGCCGCCGGTGGAGACGGTGCGGTTGTCGGGAGTTTTTTGACCAAAAAACCACTCACTGAGCGCCCGGCACTTATTGCATCTTTTCAGGCACTTTAGGCGCTTTTCCATTGACTTTGTATAGAATGCCAGTAGTCTCTCACACGTAGGTTACGGTTATCGCGAAGTTTTTTCTGCTCCTGGTTCGGTTCGTACTCAACTCACCATGATGAGAGATGTGAGAAGATTGGATGCGGTAATCCCCTGACGTACACATCTCTATCTCTTTTCATTTCCCTCCTCATGGAGAACAAATCTAAATTGTTTATCGGATCGCTCGCTTGGGGCGTTACTGACGATGACCTTCGTGCTGCTTTCGAAAAATCTGGTACGGTTGTTTCAGCGCAGGTTATTTCTGATAAATTTTCAGGTCGTTCAAAAGGATTCGGATTTGTAGAAATGGGCTCCGACGACGAAGCTCAAGCTGCAATTCAAATGTGGAACGAGCAGGAACTTCAAGGACGTGCGATCATTGTTAATGTCGCCCGACCAAAAGAAGACCGGCCGCCACGAGAATTCTAAAGAATACCTCAAACATATCTTTAAACAAAAAAGCCGGATGAGTACGACCGGCTTTTTTGCTATTTAAATTTTTGATACTCCCTCTACCGACGCCTTCCCCCCTTCTGATGAGAAGCGCCGTGCTCTCCGGCACGTCGAGCTGGATGCCGGCCCGAACGAGAACCAGAGGATCCGGTTCTTGATGAAAATCTTTGTGAGGGTTTTCGGTACGACCGATTTGGATTTGATCGAGGTCGTGAAGGAGATGGTTTCTTCGTCATTGGAAACGGATGATCCTCTTCCAATGGAATTTCTTTTCTGATGAGTCTATGGATCCCCCGGATATGCCCAAGCTCTTCTGAATCACAAAAGGAGAGAGCGATTCCACTATTCGCAGCTCGCCCCGTCCGACCAATCCGGTGAACATAAGTTTCGGGTTCGTTTGGAATTTCAAAGTTGATCACATGAGAGAGCTCATTGATATCAATCCCACGTGCGGCAATATCCGTTGCAACGAGAATTTGAGTCCGTCGGTCTTTGAAATTTCTCAGGGCCTTTTGTCGTGCCATCTGCGATTTGTTTCCATGAATCGCTTCGGCTCGTAATCCCGTGCCATTGATAAAAGTCGTGAGCTTGTCAGCTCCATGCTTGGTTCGGGTAAAAATCAACGCTGATTCTACACCTCCATCTGCTAACACATGCTTGAGCAATGATTTTTTATTTTCTCGATCTACGAGATAGATTTTTTGTTCGACCCTTTCTGCCGTAGAAGAAACCGGTGCGACATCAACGCGTTGTGGATGATGGAGCAATGAATTTGCAAGATCGGTAATACTGTTCGGCATCGTAGCCGAAAAGAAAAGAGACTGCCTTTTCGCGGGCAGTTTTTGAATGATCTTTTTGATATCCTGAATAAATCCCATATCGAGCATACGATCCGCTTCATCGAGCGTAAAAATTTTTAGCTCGCCGAGCTTCACCACGCCTTGATTCATAAGATCCTGGAGTCTTCCGGGGGTCGCAATTAAGACATCAACTCCCGCTCGAATTCGACGTACCTGACCAAACTGCTTCACGCCTCCAAAGACAACGGTATGACGAAGACCCAGTCCTCGTCCATATTCACGAAAACTCTCTTCAATCTGAGAAGCCAACTCTCTGGTCGGGGTCAAAACCAAAGCTTTGATCCCTCGAGACCAACGTCCAGCTTCACGTTCTTGGTGCAAAAGCTGAAGCATAGGAATAGCAAAGGCGGCTGTTTTTCCGGTTCCGGTTTGTGCACACCCTAATAAATCCTTCCCCTCAAGAATAATGGGGATGGCTTTTTGCTGAATAGGCGTCGGATTGACATAGCCTTTCTCTTTCACAGCTTTAAGAATAGGCGCAATAAGATGTAATTTTTCGAAGGTCATAAAAAAAGGGGCTTTGAGAAAGTCCCTCGTTTTGGAACTTTAAATAATTAATTATTTATAATATAATCAAATTTGTTCAAGTGTCAAGTGCATTCAAAAAAGAAGCCCCGCTCGAAAATATTTGAGAAACCTCTATCATGCCCCCATGGTCTGTATTATTTCTGAAGAACGGTTTTTGAGTCAGGGACGAAAATTTGAAGAGCAGTATGCTTTTTTGGCCGAGAAATTCCCCAAAGATGAAACGTTTAAGAAAATAAAACGGGTTCTCCGGATCTTTAAAAATCTGTATGCCAAAGACAAAGTCTACGCGGTTAAACAGCTTAATTATTTAGAAAAATATCAGATTTCTTTCTCGGAAGAACGCCGTGCACTGGTCGTACAGATGATCAACGTGCTTGAGAAGCTTATTTTGCAGAAGAAATTGAATCCGGTGTGGAAGTGAAGACTTCTTGTCTTAGAAAAATTTATCAATCAGCGTCACCAGACAAAATCCTCCCAGAAAGAGAAATATCAACACCATGACAACATTGCGCCAGGGTTTTGGTCGTACGGCTTTGTCTAATAATCTATTATTGAGCCAGAGCATGATCCCTGTGTAGAAAAACATACTAAACGCATTAATCATCGCCCCGAGCAGAATGAGAGTGAGCGGCTGATCAAACCCGGCGAGAAACACCGTAATTCCAAAGAGAACCTGGGTCCACAAAACGATATAATAAACCCGTGCCACATTCCCACTGGTTTTTTTCCGAAGGAGTAGGTAATTCTCCGTGATGATTCGACTGGTTGAATCCAAAACGGTTAGCTGTGTCGCACACAGCATGATCCCCGCTACGAGTAGGAATAACGTGCCGAACATCGGTAATGTTTGCGCGGCAATCGAAGAGGCCTCATTGATAACAAAACTAATGCCTTCTGCATTGTCTTGGCCAAAGGTCGTGATATACGCCAATAAAGACAACGTCAGCATCGTGAAAAGTCCCAGCGCCCAAAAAACTATAAAGTGCTCTTTATTGATCGTTCTCCACCAATCATTAAACCGACTTACGTTTTCATCGGTAATCGGAAATGTATTTCCCGATAAATTTATTTCACTACTTTCTTCTTTTCCCGTCATCAATCCTGTGATTTTTTGCGCGTATTTTCCCATACCATAGCCTTTGTCACGCACATAACAGGACTGCGTGAGATTTAAGTTTCCCCCGGCTCCCGCATAAGCCAACGCCCCCAAGAACGTTCCCATGGCAATCCCGACCGGCAGGAATAAATAAGGTTCTCCATTAAATTCACCCTGTCCGACCAATCCGAGCGCCAAGGCTCCAATGTCAGAAAAATCTGCTAAATAATACGTCAAAATCACAATAAATGGCACGCCGATAGCGATGATATATTTTTGTAGGTTTTCGACGGTCTCGTATAAAACTTTCCCAATAGAAAGAATCGCTCCAATACCTACGAAAATAATCACGCCCAAAAGCTTAATGTTCTCGATATGAAACACTTCTGAGAGGAGCGTCGCTCCATAAAGCCCTATTCCGGGCCATCCAAACCCAAGAAAAGTAGAAATAATAAACCAAGCGGGGAGCCACTTCAAAAGTCGGGCAAAACCCACAAAAACACTTTCCCCATTAATCAGGGCATAACGCTCTACTTCCATGTTAATAAAAAATTGCAGGGTGATTCCAATCAGCATTCCCCACACAATTCCCAAGCCATAATTACTCGCCATATACGGCCATAAAACAACCTCTCCACTTCCTAGGCCTAAACCAAGAATAATAAAGCTGGGTCCGATTATTTTCTTAAAAGGAAGTGCTTTTGGGAGATCTCGAATGCCAAGGGCCGGTGGAAAGCTTTTCATGAAGATATTTTAACAGATAACTTTTATTTTTTATATAAAAATTAAAAGAGACGGGATGAGGGATTACTTCGCGTCGATCCCTAGTATTCTTTTTCTCAAAGTGGCTCTTCCTGATCCTGATTTTAAATATTTTTCCAAAGACCTTGCCTGATTTTCTGTTTTAACACCAATATAAGACTCAATATCCCAGGGTCTATTGGGTTTCGTTGATATAACATCACCACCATTATGCTCTTTAATTCTTCTCTTTAAATCGTTGGTAGAGCCGACATAGAGTATCCAATTTTTTTGACTTTGAAGAATGTATACATACCACATAGTATATTTTTTATTTACAGGCCCGCCTACACTAAAGTTTCGGCGGACAGCCTTCGCTATCTTCTCGCTTTCTGGAAGATGTTGGCAAACTGACCTGCCTGCCAATATTGAATTTTG
>DGOF01000023.1:0-32801 GCA_002389285.1 Patescibacteria group bacterium UBA4473 | reverse complement strand
TTTGACGGTCTGGCCTGCCTGCCAGAGCTCGAAGAGCGTCGGCTGGCTGGGGATGAGGGATTCGAACCCCCGATCACGGGATCAGAACCCGTTGCCTTACCACTTGGCTAATCCCCAAAATTAAAGTGATTCAACGAAGGCGATTGTAGTAAAAAAGAGAGGTTTCGCAAGTCGACTCACGAAAATAAATAGAGTATTGTGAACCCATGGAAAAAATAGGACGTTTTGAAAAAATTATTATAAGTGGCTTAGTTATTATCGCAGCACTGAGCTTTTGGCTTTTGCCCGAAAAAACACCCCCCGAAAAACCGCTCGCTGAAATGACACAGGAAGAACGGACTACCGAGCTTCAGCGTATTCTGAATAAAGCCGGGATCATATTACCCGATGATTGGGAACAAATGTCTCGCCAGGAACGAGGGAAATTTCTTCTTAGCAATGGCCTTTTGGATGCGATTGGTGAGGAATAAGACTTAGTCTACTTCGTCACGCTTCAGCAACGCGTCTACATCAAAAACCCTAACCGTAGCCCCTCGTTGGAAAAGATCAGCATTCTCCCTTTCAAGCGATTCTCGAAAACGTTCCTTCGGCATGTCCCCCTTTTTATAGGAGACATATTCCAGCGAGAAACGCATCATGCAAGACCGGAAAGCCCTTATTGCTTCTAATACTGTTGCACTCGCTTTTTGTCCTTCCACAGGCTTACTATGGACTCTCATAAATTCCGCTTCCCCCTCTTCCGTAACGGCTAGAGCTTCGAATTCCTTCCGTTCTTCCGGTGACACAAATCCCTTAATATCTCTTCTTATTTGAGGCCCTGTCTTTGTTTGAATCTCTGTTTCCCGATATCCACCGACCTCTACCAAAACCTTCTCCACAGGCGCTTGCTTCTCCGCTACCGACGGCTTTCGCTTAGGATGAATCACTTCTTCTGATTGAGCGATTATCGGTTTCAAGGTTTCTTTTTCTTCGCCCAGCAACGCCTCCACGTCAAAAACATCGATCGTGGCGCCTCGTCTTCGGAAGCTTCTATTATCACGTTCCACTGATTCTCGAAAACTCTCTTCTGACATTTTCCCAGATTTATACGCTTCCTTTTTCATCAATAAAGCATTTACACTCATCTTAAACAGCCTCTTTGCCGTATGTTTTTTGAAGGACGAATACTGCGCAGAACGCCCTTCTCTCTTTCCTTCAAAAGCTTTTAAGGCAGCTTCTTTCCCCCCTGTCGTAAACGCTTGTTTTTCAAAAGCTTGGCGTTCTTCATACGACAATCCACTTATTGATCCGCTAATACGTGTTGTCGTTTCTGTCTTTCCAGGCGTAGTCGTCGTCGTTTCCGTGTAATCATCAACATTTGTCTGAAGGTTTATCGGAATTGTTGCTTCTGGCTCGATAAGAACATCTTTTCGTGTTCCTCCCATAATACTCGGAAGCGTATCATCAAAAAGCATCTCTCGAGAGGCTTCTCTCAAATCATAATCGTCCCCAATCTCCAGTTCATCCATGATTTTATCCTGTTCCTCTTTGGGAACATCTCGCTCTCCGAGAATCTTCGGAAAAGAAGATTTTTGTGACTTAGATGCTTCTGATTTAGGAACTGATTTTTCTTCTCCCAGTAATGCCTCCACATCAAAAACATCAAACTTAGCCCCTTTCATGACTTTCAATACTGTGTTTTTCAGTTCCAACACTGATCTAAATTCATCTCTTGTTAATTTCCCCTGACGATAATTCTCCTGGTATGCCATGATAACTTTAAGCTCCATATTCAGGTCGTTCTGTGCATCAAGTCGCTCCTCTGGATCATCTTCAAAATCTATTGAAATTCTTAAACACTCAGCGGCGCCGCCCTCAACCAAAGCGACCTTCGAAAATGCCTCCAGTTCTTTTGAGCCAATCCCATCAAGAGACCCGCTCATCTTCGTTGTGAATCCCGTCTTACCGGGCGTCAAGGTATCGGTTTCATGATAATCATCCACCTTTACCGAAGGTTTTTGGTGAAAGCGTTGGGCATTTACCTCACGCTCTACCATCTGCCGTAACGTCTGTCTTGGGTTCTCTAATGACTGAAAGACTTCTTCTCCCAGTAACGCTTCCACGTCAAAGACATTGCCATCGGCGCCCTTTTCTTTCAGCGATTGATTATAGTGATCGAGTGAGATCTTAAAATCCTCAGCAGAGAGATCCCCTGCCTGATACGCTTGTTGTTTACTCGATAAGTCTTCTATTCGACCTTTGAATAGAGTTTCTGCCATAAGTTTTCTCATAGGAAGTGAACTCTTTGAGCGCTCGTCCCTTATCATACTGACTCGCATAAATTCTTCTTTTCCATATGGAGTGCAGGCTTGCTCTTCGAAATCTTGGCTTTTTTCTCGCATCTCGGCTCTGATGGCTCTTTTTGTTAGATTCTTTTTTTCCTGAGGACTATCCTCCATTACGGAATAAGCACCGTCCTTTGGAAGTATCGGATCCATAGGTTCCGACAGCATCCCCTTCAGTTTTTTTTGATTGGCATCTAATCGATCCCCAATCTCTTTCTGCCACGACCCTTCGGGTAAATTTGACTGTATTTTCGCCTGAAGAGCTTCTTTTTTTCCCTTGAGCGCCTGGCATCGACTTTGGACAAGCGCATTAAATGTCTCTTTGTAGGCTTCTGATTTTTCTCCCACCCAACTCTGAACAAATTCACTAGAAATATGACTCGTGATTTGGTCTCTATTTCCGTCAAATTTACGCACAATGTGATTAAACATGGATACGGCCTCCCCATCATCCGTGGGTTGCATGTCTTTTATCTCAAGCGGTTGTATGTTTTCAGGCATAAATCAAAAATTACAATTCTTCCAAGCCTTCTTCCAAGGCCTTTAAAAATCCAGAATTCTCTAAAGCGTCTTCCGCTTCTTGGTCTTTCAAACTTTGTTTTAATTCTTTTTCAAGTTCCTCTACCTCAACTTTGAGTTGAAAGTATTTTTTAAGATTATCGGCAATCGTCTGGTTGGATATATTCATGGCACTTCTCCTAATTGTACCATAAATAAGCTCTTTACGCAATAGGTCTGGGATAATTTTTCTTAGTGTCCCGCAGATTTGGCGCCCTGAATCTTCTCATTCAGATGCTTCTCTACCTCGCCTCGCTTTTCGGGAGGTGTGAGCTTCAAAATACTTGGCACGAGACTATCCACCGTCCCCTGAATACGGGTAACAAAGATCGAGTAGAACATTGCGACGACATCATTCGGCAACTGCGTTCCGAAAATCGCCTTCATATGCTCTCCGAATCCGTTTTCAGAAAGACTGAAAAGATTCATATTCGCCATATTTCCGATCGGTGTATTTTTCCCACCAGTAATAGAAGCCGTAAGTGGAATCAGCGCTTTTTCACTTTCCATAGCCTTAAATCCAAGATCGGCTCCCAAATAGTTGTCTGCAATAGAACTAAACAACCAAATCGAAGTATAGGCAATCATGTCCTGAAAAAGATCTTCGACTGATTTTTGCATTTTCTCGCTGATCTGGATCGGAGAAATTTTCATCATCTCTCCCACCGCTCCGTGAACCACCGATCCGACGCCTCCTAAAAATTCTTTCAAGAGCGGTCCCAAAAAAGGTGCGTGCAAGACTTGGAAAGGAAAAGCATTAAGAACTTCCGTAAGATTTGGTCCCAACGCTGCATGCGCCCGGTCGAAAGAAAAATTATTTTTCCAAACCACTCCATACGCCCCCATCAGGGCATCTTTGATCAAGCCATTCTCTCCCTGAAAAAGTTTTCCGATATCAACCCTCTGTGTGTTACTTAATGCTTCTAAATGAGACAAAGCCTGTCCCACCTGAAGAATTAAATCATGATATTTTTCATCCGCTTTCTCGGTCAATTGCTCCAGAACCTTATGCGCATCTGCAAATTTCCCTTCTTCTATCGATTCATAAAGAACCGTAAATATAGCCGCAATTCCGTGGACATTATGTCCTCCTACTTTGACGGAAATTTCTGTTTCATCAGCCACTTCTTCTTCCGTCGAAACAGGATCTGATTTCATGAGCAACCTTCGCATGGCGAGTTGTCGACCGATGGGATCAAGATGAGCGGCCATTCCCATATCAGAAATAACAGGAGCCCCCCTTTCCGCAGTCTCGGCCTTCCTTGCTCCTTCTGCGGCGGCCAAAAGTCCGGCTTCTTCTGCGGTCAATCCATCCTTTAATTCTTCCATAACCGTATGATGCTCAGCGGTTTCAATACGACCATGGGCATGAGGATCCGAAAGATGTTCCCCCGTGACAAGACTTGCAATGGCTCCCATTTTTTTAGTTGTAAAATCTACCAATTCAAGATGTCCACTGTCAGGGAAAAGTTCTGCATTAATCCCTTCTTCTCCCTTTATGGAACGTGATAACATCGTCACAAACGAAGGAATGGCCGTTCCTTTCCCAAGAATATTTGCATAGGTCTTTGCCGCTTGGCTCAGTGAAAAACTCAAAGTTTCTTTCATGTATCGTCCCACCTGTACATTGTAGCCCGATCCATCGGGGTCAATTTTTTGAAATAATTCTATACAAGATGTGCGCAGTGAATTCACGGCCAAGGGCAAAAGATTCTTAAATTGCCAAGCAATTGCGTCGGGTCCGAAGTTGAGCATCGCCGCAATAAAGGGAGGATCTCCTAAAAAGAGAAGTCCCGACATATTCGCAACATGAGCAATAAGCGTCGCACGAATTTCACTGGCTTCTTTTTCCACTTCTTGTTCTATACTTTCTAATTGCTGTTCCAAAACTTCTGCCGGAAGATCTTCTGGCAAGGCTGATATTTTGCGCTGACGAATGTTTTCCGCAATACGATCGAGTAGGTTATGCGCTTCTTCTCCGAGCATACCGGTCGATCCCAGGGTCGTAATTCCAGGACTCAATGTTGCGGCCAAACTCATGACCATCGCCACGTCTTCCTTCAATCCATCCATTTCAGTTCTGTTGATGACTTCGCCTTTAGCGGCTTCTTTCTCATCTCGTTTTGTTCGATAGTCCTCAAACGCCGATTGATAATCTGCCTTCATCGCATCGGCGCCCATCACCATCGCACTGATCGCGAGCGTCGCGATGGCCCCTGTTTTTAGTTCTTCCGTGATGTGATGTCTTTCATGATCATCTCCCGCTGCATATTTAATAATCATAAGCGCCAATGTCGTCGCATACTGCGTCTTACTGATTGGTTGTCCCTTGATCAAATTAGAAATTCCCCATCCAAAATTTCCCGCCGCGACAAAATTAATCGCTCGGTGCGTAGCTTCATAGCGTTCCATTTCTGGATTTGCTGCTTGAATTTTATGAACCTCCGCCTCAATTTTGCTGGATAAATGGTCCACCTGCTCGGCGACTTCTTCCTCACTGGGCATTTCTTGTCCCTCTACCGGAGGGATTTCTGCATCTGTCGGCGCTTCTTCCTCTACTTTTTCTTTTCCATTTAAAAGGCTGTCCGCGGCCAAAACCCCACTCACTCCCACTCCAAAAAGAGCCGCGAACTTCATAGAAGCTTTTAAAAATGAGCGTCTACTCTCATCATGGCCTGCATTTTCTAAATTTTCTGGTGAATGATCGGGCGAAGAGGACTCTGTCATTTTAAATTTTTTATATAAAACTCGATTTATATATCAGCTTATTTTCAAAAGTCAATGGATTTGGAAGAATTTTTAAGTACACTTCTCCTATATGAATATTCTCATTATCTCCGCGCATCCGGACAAAAAGAGTCTCTGTGAGGCGAATGCCCAGGTTCTTACAAAGGCCGCAAAGGCACAGGGTCATAAAATCTCTCATTTTCGAACGATTGATTTCCCGATGATCAAAACAAATCCGATCAAACATGGAACCCCTCGGATGTTTGATCAAGCGGCCGATACTATTTCAAAAGCTGACTTCATCGTCATTGTTTCACCGATGTGGAATTTTAGTGGACCGGCCAGTCTGAAAAATTTTATCGATGGCGCGTTGCAGAACAAAAAAGCATATGTTTTTGAGCCGAAAACATGGCTCACCTGGCTCAGTAATCTCCCGGGCATGAAACACATTGTCCCTGGTGCCAAGCCACGAGGACTCCTCAAGGCCAAGAAAGTTTTGTGCGTGTGGACGTCTGATGGCCCCATGTGGCATTATGCTCTACACCCAAATCAGAATTTACTCTATAAACTTATCAAACAAAATTTTGGTTTTGCTGGCGTAAAGAGATTTAAACAGATTCGCCTGGGAATGACATATAAACGCGATGAAAAACAAATAGAGTCTTGGCTCAAAAAATTAGAGAATTATAAATTTTAAACTATGTTTACCGGTATTGTTGAAGCCACGGGAAAGCTGATAGCACAAAAAGATAATAAATTTGTTTTTGAAAATAGTTTTCAAGAAGCTTTTAAAAAAGGCGAATCTGTGAGCTTATCAGGTATGTGTGCCACGGTGATTAACTCTAATGATCAGCAATTTGAAGTGGAAATCATGGGTGAGTCTCGCAGCAAAACTATTTTTGGAAATATAAATCTGGGGGAAGCCATTAATCTAGAGCGTGCGGCTGTGATCGGCCAACGGAACTCGGGTCATCATGTGACCGGTCATATTGATGAATTGGGCGAAATTATAGACCGAAGAACACAGGATGATTATGAAATTTTTCGGATAGGCTTTTCTGAAGACAATAAGAATCTTGTCGTCCCAAAGGGCTGTATTGCTATTGATGGCATATCACTGACGATTTCAGATTTCTCTGAATCTCGGGGCGCATTGCGATGCGCCCCTACACAATGCCGTTGGTTTGAAATCGCCATTATTTCTCATACGCTGGAAAACACCACGCTGGGAAACAAAAAACCCGGTGATAAAGTCCATTTAGAGTTCGATCTTTTCGGCAAATATGTGATATACTCTGCGCGATGAAAAAAATCTCTTTCGCACTCCTCTTTAGCGCGTTGCTTTTCTCTGCGACTACGGCCCAAGAAAATGACAGTGTCGCCGTCAATCTAGAAGCTGCACACTCTGCAGCACCACAACGAATCATCCCTCGCATCAAAGAGGTTGATTTTGTGAAAATGAAAAAAATCGCGACCTTCGATGCTTCGGATTCCGAGCTTATTGATCGTCAATTTGGACTGCCGACTTTTTATTGGGAATTCAGCGACGAATTTCATCGTTGGGGAAACAAAGTCACTCGAACGTTCCACACGCCTGGACGTTACTGGGTGCGCCTCGTCGTCAAACAGGGCTCTCGTGAAGAAAACCGTGTCTCTGCGCGCCGCGAATTCACGGTCTATAACCGACAGATTGCCTGGATTTCTGACGACATCGAAAAACATGAAAGTCTCAGTGAACAAGCTGGTAAAAACGGTATACGACTCCTGCCCATCCCTTTTGATTCTGAAAAAACAGGATTTGCTGCGGAAGAAGCGCTCATGCGCCGAACCCGGAAACACATGCCTTTCTTGCGGGAAGCGGATGCGCTTATCTTCCAAACTAAATCTGCACAAGCCCTTCAAAGCTTCGCGCAAATTTGGCAAAAAATATCTGAAGATATCTCTTCCGAAGATGCCCCAGGAGAGGTCCCCTTCGATCCACAGAATAAGCTCTGGGTTCAGCTCTCAGATGCCCCTCTCGATCAAATCGTAAAACTGGCACAACCCACCTTCTCGATTGTGCGTCCGAAATTTCTTTTACTCACTCGCTGGGAAGCGCTCGCTCCCGTTTTTGAAAACCTCAATGATTTTGAGGCTCTGGAAAAAGTTCTCCACCGGTATGGTATTGATTTTCGTATTGTGGACGAACGAACCGCCACCTCTCGTATGTTGATCTTTTCTCGACTGACGACCTATTTCGCCTCTCATGGAATCCCTCAAAATGATATCTATCTTCTTTTGGCCGTTCCCTTCCTCGCCTTTGTGATCGCCTTTTTTCGACAGTTTGTTGGGATTTCAACCTTTGGGGTCTATGCCCCACTGATGCTGGGATTGAGTTTTCTTGTTTTGGGACTTGCTTTCGGATTTCTCGTTTTCATGATGGTGCTTTTCATCAGTTATCTGATTCGTATTTTGTTTGAAAAAGTTGATCTCTTGTATATCCCGAAAGTCAGTCTACTTTTAAGCGCTTTGGCACTCTCTTTCTTTTTGGTCTTAGGCCTCGCGGTGTACTTCGAAACCTCCGTTAATCTCACCCTCGCTATTTTTCCGATGCTCGTCATGGCGACTATTTCTGAAAAATTTCTCTCCGCTCAATCGGAAGAAGGAATGAAAAACGCTCTTTTTGCCACCGCAGAAACCACTTTGGTCTCTCTTGTTGGCTACGCGCTTGTGACATGGATATGGCTCAAGTCCCTCATTTTATCGCTTCCTGAACTCGTGGTTCTCCCGATCCTTGGCAATATTTGGCTGGGACGATTCTCTGGCCTGAGACTTTCTGAATACTTCAAATTTCGTACGCTTTTCCGAGATGATGCTTCAGAAGAATAATTTTTATCTATGAGTTTTTTTCAAATACGCTCCGGTATTTTGGGCATGAATGCTCGAAACCTCCAGTATATTCGACGCTATAACTCTGCGGCGAGTAAGCAGTTTGCAGATGACAAACTTTTTACCAAACAGTTTCTTAACTCTCGTGGTATCGGCGCCGCGAAACTCTTTCATGTAGCCTCTCACTATAGCCAACTTACCCCTGAGTTTTTCCAAGCGCTGCCTGATTCTTTTGTGATTAAACCCAATCGTGGATTTGCGGGCGCGGGAATCGTCGTCGTCGCCGGAAAGAAAAAAAATGGCTGGGTCAGCGCCTCTGGAAAATCGCTCACACAAGAAATGTTGTACCGTACCTGTATTGAAATTTTGGAGGGAAAATACTCTATTTCAGGGGTGCATGATAAAGTTATTTTTGAAGAGAAACTCGATCCTCATCCAGCCTTTCGAAAACTCTCAGACATTGGTCTTCCTGATATTCGTGTCGTGGTCTTTAACCTTGTGCCCGTGATGGCCATGGCTCGAATCCCCACTCATGAATCAGAAGGGAAGGCGAACATGGAACTCGGCGCTTTGGCGTTGGGCATTGATATTGGAAGTGGCCAGACCACCGGCGGCGCCAAAAAAACAACGTTTGTCACCCGGATGCCCAATGGATACCCAACCAAGGGGTTTCAGATGCCTTTTTGGGAAGAAATTCTTGATACGGTTGCCACCATTCAACACGTCACAAAAATTGGATTTTTGGGCGTAGACCTCGTCGTCACAAAAGAAGGCGTGAAAGTTTTGGAAGTGAATGCGCGCCCAGGACTCAAGATTCAGGTGGCCAACAAGAGCCCTCTCAAAGCCCGACTCGATAAAATTAAAGACCTCAAGGTTATGTCCGCAGAGGAAGGGGTGGACATTGCCCTCAAGCTTTTTTCTGAGAAATCAACGCCTACCAATGATTTTGAAGAAAAACCTATCATTGGCGTCATTCAACCGGTTCTTCTTAACCAGCCTGAAGTGCAAAAACCCATTCCTCTCATCGCCAAGATTGATTCCTTGGCGGATAAGAACTACATCAATCCTGAGTTCTATACCGGAAACATCGCCCAGGTAATGATTGAGGGAAAACGACTCAAGCTTCCCATAGAAAAAAAAGAAATAGAAGGCGCTAACCTGCTACTCGCCGCTAAATTTCTACCGGATTTTTATATTGATCCACATAAAAAAACATCCACCACGACCCTTATCACCGATGATGTAGAGGAACGCATGATTCATAATCTGGATGAAAAAATTTGCGAAATCGATGAACAGATTAAACTTCTTTCCTATATCAATCCCCAAAATCTCGAAGAACAAAAAGAACTTTTCTTTTCTCACTCTGATTTTAACCCACGGTTTTCCTACCGAGAATGTGATTTGCCACTCGATCAAATGCAGCGTGACCTCAAACGTTTGCCAGAAGTAAACCATCTTCTCTACCCGATCTTTGAACGGAAAGCTGAAGAGCTCCACTCCAAGATTGAACTCATCCGTTCTGTGGGACATTCTGATTTCGTGGGACACTCGGAAGATGTTTTTGGCGACGTGAGCCATTATCAATACCAACAGGCGCTTAATTTTATTAAAAAGCACCAAGATGATAATCGTCCGGATGAAAGCCCCGAGCTTGATCTCAAAAAAGCGAAAGAATTATTAAAAGAATTCCTGGATCAATACCGACTTTCTCATTGGAATCTCAAGACCCTCGAAAGCTCTGTTTCTGATATTCAGGTGACCAAGCGCAATACGATTCTTTTGAAAAAAGGTGCGACCTTTCAGGCCAATCGTCTCAAGGCCTTACTCGTCCATGAAATCGGAACCCATGTCTTTCGATTTGAAAATGGAAAATTACAAAATTTTCGTATTTTCCAGCGAGGTACCGCCAACTATTTACACACAGAAGAGGGGCTCGCTATCTGGAACCAAAATCAACTAGGACTGGATCTTGGGCAGAAGTTTTTACAACCAGCCCAACAGGTCGTGGCTATCTATCTCGCCAAAAAAATGGGGTTCGCGGATTTATTTCACTTCTTGCACAAAACCTATGAACTCGAGGACCATATTGCCTGGAAACTCTGTATAAAGGCCAAGCGAGGACTTTCTGATAGTGGGAAGTCTGGATCCTTCACGAAAGACACGCTTTATTTCTTTGGAAACAAAGACATCGAACGATTCGTCGCCCGCAAAGGAAATATCGCGGACCTCTATACCGGAAAAATCTGCATCGAAGATCTCAAGACGGTCCAAAAACTAGAGGATTGGCAGCCTGCGAAATATCTCTTGCAGTAGGCCCCAAATTAATCACTCAAGTACTCGGCAACACCTTCTGCATCAGCTTTCATAGCCTTTTCTCCTTTGGACCAGTTTGCCGGGCAAACTTCTCCGTTCGCCTCAAAGTGCTGAAGCGCGTCCACCATACGAAGAACCTCATCCACACTTCTTCCGAGCGGAAGATTATTCACCAACTGATGCTGAATAGTTCCTTTTTTATCAATAAGAAAGAGTCCACGAAAAGCGATAATCTCCTCGGTAGCTATTAATTTTCCATCATCATTGTAATCGTATTCACCGGTCAAAACCCCGTAGTGATCAGCAATAGTTTTATTTGTGTCGGCCACAATCGGATATGTCACACCTTCAATTCCGCCTTTGTTTTTCGGTGTTTTGAGCCACGCCTGATGAGAAAATTCTGTGTCCGTAGAGCACCCGATAACCTGAACATTCCGTTTTTCAAATTCTGGTAACAATGCCTGAAATGCATGAAGTTCCGTCGGACAGACGAATGTAAAATCCTTCGGATAGAAAAAGAATACGACATATTTTTCACCTTCGTATTGATGAAGTGAGAAGTTTTCAACTATAGTTTGTCCGTCCACGACGGCCGTGGCTTCAAAATGAGGCGCGTGTTTAGTGACTAAAGATTGCATAAGATAAAGAGGATAAAAAAATTATGATGATTTAAGAGGCTTCGCTAATCTGTGCTTTAGTTGTTGATAAAGCTCCTGAATTTCTTTTTCGTAGGCAAGAAGCGTCTGTCGTTTCCAAGATTTTTTTCGTTGCAAATAGACCTGAATCTTATCGAGGCGCTTGAGCATTTGCTGATATTTTTTTTCCAAGGCTGGATGATGGGACAGTTCTTTCTTTTTCTCTTGAATAGAATGTACAAGCTTGTTCCGAAGATCTCCCAGCATCGTTCGCGTCGCACTTGTTTCTGACGTTTTGGAGTCTAAAGCTTTTTTACTGACCCGCTCAACCTTCCAAACCAATCCGAGTTTTTCCAGCGTTCGAATTAAAATCCCAGATCCATCGAACTGCCACCACTTAATTCCATGAAAAGCATTCTTGGGAAAGGCATGATGATTGTTATGCCAACCTTCTCCCATCGCCAAAAGACCGATCAACCAGTGATTACGACTTTCGTCCAACGACTCAAAATCCTTTCGTCCGAAGGTATGACAAATAGAGTTCACACTCCAAGTCACATGCGTGGAGAGAAAAATACGTACAAACCCTCCCCAGACTAATCCCGTCCATCCACCGATCGCAAAGGGCAACGCCAGGGAAAAGAGAAACCAAAACAAAAGGGTCTTATCGACAAAGCGAACGACCGGGTCCTTGAGTAGGTGTGGGGCGTAGGTTTTCGCTGATTCAAAATTTTTAAGCGAGAAAAGCCATCCGAAATGCCCGTGCCAAAATCCATCGAGGGGACTGTGAGGATCCCCTTCTTCATCCGAATGTGCATGATGGCGAATATGCGTCGCGGCCCACTCACTTGGTGCTCCTTCCCAGGCCATCGCGCCCCAGGCCAAAAAGAAAAGACGGATCGGCCAGAAAGTACGAAATCCCTGATGGGTCAACATCCGGTGATATCCGACCGTAATCCCAAGCACCGTCAGGACATAAAGAACCCCCATTAAAATAAGATCCGTTGCGAACAGATACTGGTTCCAGAGCAGAACCATAGCCGTGAGAACTCCCACAAAAGGAAGGCCTACTAACGTTAAAATTTTAAGTTTGTGCATGCAGCATTTATCTTCACGGATTTAGAAATGAATATCAAATAGATTCCACCTGCTTTCTGAAATCCTCCCCACGTGCTTTATAGTTTGAATATCTATCAAAGCTTTTGGCCGCTGGAGAGAGTAAGCAGACCGGTCCGGTTTTTGTTTTTTCAGCGGCTAATTTCACAGCTTCATGCATATTTTTTGCCAGAATAATCCTGTCAGAAGATAATATTTCTGAAAGTGGCGAGTCTATTAAGATAATATTTGTTTCTTCTGAAATTTGATCCAAAAATCCTGTGTAATCTGCGCCATCACTCACGCCGCCCAAGATCAAACTGCCTAAGTCTTCGCCAAAAAATTTGATGGCCGCCAGCGTTGAATCAGGATTAGTTGAAATCGAATCATTATAAAACTTCACACCATTTTTTTCGGCAATAAACTCTGTTCGGTGTGGCAGTGTCTGAAAATTCTGCGCTGTTTCCTGCACCGTTTTTTCATTTATTTTAAGAAGTTTTGCGAGCGCTAAGGCCGTCCCAAAGTTTTCTCTAAAATGCTGTGCACGACACACAGAGTCTTTCGCAAACCAGTCTTCCTTCATGGGCGGCACATCAGCTCCTGGCTGAATTAAAACATCCCCTTCTTTCTGCCAAAGCCATAGATTCTTCTTCGCCTCGAAATAACCCGCTCGTCCTCCGTGTCGATCCACATGATCATCGAAAAAATTAAGAAAAATTGCGATACCAGGCGATATTTTTAAATTTTCAAGCTGAAAACTCGAAAGCTCTAAGACGTAATATTCGGCTTTGTTTAAGCTGAGCACCGGCACGCCCATATTCCCACCCATAGCTACATCTTTTCCGGCGCGCTGCAACATTTCATAGATAAATTTCGTCGTCGTAGATTTGCCTTTCGTGCCACTAATTCCAATTACTTTTTTACGCTGAGCTTCTGAAAGATTTTTGAAAAATTCTTCGACTTGGCTGGTTATTTTTTCGGGCTTTATATTTTTTAATTTATCTCTAGAAATACCCGGGCTGACAAAAATCAGGTCAAAATTATTCAGATCTACTGGTGCCGAATATCCTGATTTATGCTCATCAAAAATAGTTACTACTGCCTGTGAATAGGCGTACTGCAAATATTTTTCAGTCGACTGGCCTTCGATGCCGTAGCCATAAATTAATATTTTCTTGATTTTAAGTCGCCCCAAAGCTTCGCACACCTCACTCGCTTCCCCCACACATTCAAACGGCTTGATGCCGGATTCGCCTTTCAGCTCTGAAAAAAGTTTTTCAAGCTTTTTATTTTGTAATAGATCATCACCAAATATTTCTACTAATTCTGAATAATCTACAAACGGCGCGAGTATTGCAAACACAAACGCACACTTCGGACATTCTCCACACCACAGGGGCGTCTCTGATTTTTTGCCCCAGTGCTTGAAATTTGTATTACACGATGTAAATAACTTCTTATATTTTCCCCAGCATTTATGGCCGAACTGCTCGGCAATCTCAAGTTCTGAATACGGCCGGAGAAAAGAATAATAATGCACTTCTGGCGAAATAAACTGCTGCACATAATCCTGAAATCGCTTTTCGAAGTCTAAACTTTTCGAGTACTGATGATTGATTTCCAGGCCTTTATATTTTGTATTTCCGAAGTTCGCTGAATTTTCATTGGAGAGTAATATTTCTTTTTTCTGTAATAAAAGCGCCGTCGCGACGCTCAAAAAGGCGAGTATGGCAGAAATTGGCACATGGCCATTATAAGCACCTTGTTTGTTAAGCTCTTGTAGTTGTGGATCTAAAAAGCGCTGCAGCTTCACGTGCGGCTTATTAATTTTTTCGACCATGGGCTCGAGAAATTTATAATCTCCCACCGTCCAGGTATTAAAATCCTCATCTTGTTCTTTCAGCGTCTCGATCGTCACAAGCGAGTCCTTGCCGCCGCCGAGAGCTACTAACTTTCCAGACAGATTTAATGTTTCGGATAAAAAAGGATCAGCGCTTGTCTGCACCGGAAATTTTATTTTTTCTGTGGGCTTATTAATCTTATTCTGATAGAAAAACTCTCCTAAGCCCTGTGTGTATACATGCGTGAAGAAGTCGGCCTGTTCTTGATTTAATCCCCCTTTTTTAAAAATAATTTTCTCGGGAAGATAGGTCTTAAAATAAGAGATCCCAGCCATAACCCAGGCGCCAAAAAGCGCTTTTTCAAAGCTTTTTGAGCACTCGCCAGAGGGAAAAATTATTTTCTCTTCAAAGTAAATCTTATCATCAAGACTATAGTTAAAATACGCCGTTGATGTGGGCGCATCAAAATGATAATCTTCAAAAATAAATTGCTGGTACATGAGTGCCGATTATCAATGATTCAAGCTTAATCGTCAATCTCTTGACAGAGACGCGTCTTTGACTAAACTTCTCTGGCTTTATAATTCATCTCATGGCTCGAAAGTGCGCCCTTACCGGAAAAAAGACATCCAGCGGAAATAATCGTCCGTTTTCTCTTAAGATAACAAAACGAACGTTCCGTCCGAATCTTTTCAAGAAAAGAATCTTCAATCCTCTTACTGGACGGGTTGAACGGGTTAAACTTTCTGCCAGTGCTCTTCGAACTTTGAAAAAATGGATACGTGAAGGAGCTCCTGAAGAAGAAGTAGTGGCAGCACCTGTTCCAGGCGCGATTTCTCACAACGAAGAAAAACATCGTGTAAAAAAAGACAAACTCACTCCCAAGCAGAAAAAAGAACTTGTGGCACAGCAAGAAGCGGCGGCCAAAGCGGCTACCGATGACAAAAATGCTGAAGTGATGACGGGTGAAACTTCTGAAAAAGCTAAGTAAGTCTTATGCGATCGATTATATTGGATAACATTCGATCCCTGCACAATGTAGGGTCTATTTTGCGTACCGCGGATGCGGCCGGCTGGGACAAAGTCTATTTCACCGGCTACACGGGATGTCCTCCGGATCGGAGAATAGAAAAAGTATCATTGGGCGCAGAAAACTTTGTCGCATGGGAACAACACGAAGACGTGCTAAAACTCTGCCAAGACCTTCAAAAATCAGGAAATAAGATATTCGCGCTGGAGCAAACAGAAAAATCTGAAGATATTTTCGAGTTTCAAACTTCTGATACAAACATAACGCTTATTCTCGGCAATGAAGTCGAAGGCGTCGCGCCAGAGCTTCTCTCTCTCGCTGATCAGCATCTAGAAATCCCGATGCATGGACAAAAAGCTTCCCTGAATGTATCCGTGGCGGCGGGGATTGCGCTGTATAGTCTGTAAGCTTTAGCCAAGATCTCTCGCCCGATACTGCACGGCCTCGGCAACATCTGATAAAATAATTTCTTCTCGCTGAGCCAGGTCCGCGATGGTGCGGGACAATTTGAGAATTCGATAATACGCACGACCACTAAGATTCATCTGTTGTACCGCAGACTTGAGAAGAGTTTGAGCATCTTCGGGAAGCGGACAGTATTTTTTTACGAGTGATGAAGGCATTTCTGCATTGGTCGTAATCTTGTCTTCCGCCAATCTTTTGCGCTGAACATCCCGTGTTTTTTGAACACGATCTCGAATATCCTTGGAGCTTTCTGCTTTTCGTACATCTGTTAATTTTTCAAAAGAAATACGAGGCACATTCAGATGCAGATCGATCCGATCGAGGAGTGGTCCCGAAATCCTATTCCGGTACCGATCAATGTTGAAAGGCGTACACGAACAGTCTTTTTCTTTATCTCCCGAAAACCCACATGGACAGGGATTCATCGCCGCGATCAACATCAACTGGGCCGGAAATGTACACGTCCCCGACGCTCTCGATATTGTGACAATACCGTCTTCAAGCGGTTGTCGTAGCACTTCAAGAGTTTTTTGGGGAAATTCGGGAAGCTCATCTAAAAATAAAACCCCTCGGTGAGAGAGTGAAATTTCTCCGGGTTTGGGAGGATTCCCTCCGCCCACAATCGCAATACCACTCGCCGTATGATGCACGGACCGAAAAGGTCTCCTGAGGGAAATCGGACCTTTTGCCGTCGTAAGTCCGGCAATGGAATGAATCTGGGTAATATCTAAAGCCTCCTCGACGGTCAGCGCGGGCAGTATCGTCGCAAATCCTTTGGCCAAAAGCGTCTTCCCCGATCCTGGAGGGCCACACATAAGAAGATTATGGCCACCTGCCGCTGCAATTTCGAGGGCTCGCTTGGCTTGTTCTTGGCCTTTGATGTGTTTCATGTCCGATTCATCCGCCGTCACGAAATTTTGTGATTCAAACTTTCGATGTGGCGCCGGTGTCATTTTTTTAATTCCTATAAGATGCTGATGAATCTGCTCTAGTGTTTTGACGCCAAAAACATCAATCCCTGATATCAATGTGGCCTCCGGAAGATTGTCTATCGGGACATAGATTTCTTTGTATCCCATTTCTAAGGCATTTGATACCGTTGGCAAAATGCCAGAAATAGGCCGCAACTCTCCAGTAAACCCGAGCTCTCCGACAAAGATACGCTGGTCATTGTCCTCCTCTAGTGGCATCTGCCCGGTAGCGTGTAGCAATCCCAGTGCAATCGGAAGATCAAATCGTGGACCGTGTTTTTTGAGATCTGCCGGCGCCAGATTGATCGCCACTCGGTTATTGGGAAAGGTAAAACCCGAATGCTTCATCGCCGATCGAACCCGCTCTTTGGCTTCCTGAACCGCCGTATCACCCAACCCCACAATCAAACAGGCCGCTTTCCCGAAATGGGTATCGGCCTCCACCTCCACCTCCTCGGCATTGAGTCCAAATAACGTCAGGCTTTTTATGCGTTGTAACATGCCCCTGATCTTAAGCAGGATTTAAAGAGCGCCTAATATTTAATCTGGATTTAATGTTGGGGACATTGTCTGAACAGATGATCAAGCAATCGCCAGACTTCGCACATAAGAGGATGTGCTTTTATAGCCCTTTTTTATGGCTTTTTCTTCGATGATATCCTGCTCTTCTTCGGTCACTCGTATCTGGATACGTCTATTTTTTACTTTTTTCTGCCGCCGTAATTCATCTGCGATGAAAAATTCAAAATCTTCTGAGGCTAAAAAGCGAGCTAAATCTTCCGCATCAAAAACATCATCAAATCCTACTTCCGAACAATGAAGCCGATAAAGATTTTGTTTCGAGCAAAATACAATGGCGAATTCTAATGCTTTACCGAGGACCGTAATCGTAAATTTGTTTTTCATAGTATTTTTAAACTTAGTTTCTTCACAAGATTTCGAGCTTTTTCCTTTTGATACTCCTTTATTTTTCCATTATGAGGCGAGAATATGAGGATATTTCTTTGATAACGAAA
Organism: Patescibacteria group bacterium UBA4473; assembly: GCA_002389285.1. Lineage (GTDB taxonomy): Bacteria > Patescibacteriota > Gracilibacteria > UBA4473 > UBA4473 > UBA4473. The sequence goes on along the minus strand of DGOF01000023.1, from coordinate 14,955 downwards.
TTTCACATAACTTCCTGTTTTCCCCGATATAAATTCAAACCTGAGCCAAAGAAGAATTTTCTTTATCTCCGCATAGGAAAGCGCCTTTGGATTTTGAAGGAACAGATCAAAAAGCTTCTGCTTTTTTGTCATTTTGTACTCTTATTATATATAAAAAGAGTACAAATATCAATATTTTTAAATACTCCCGATATTTAAAATACCGTTCTGCCTTTCTCTGCCTAACATTTAATCTGGATTTAATGTTGGGAATCCGGTATGAGTAGTTCATGGCCATCTTCTGTCTCCGCGACGTCAACATCTATGAAAACATCTCTGAAGAAGAGTTGATTCGAATTGCCAAAACCGCGATTGAGAGTCAGCTCCCTCGGGGCGCAATTTTGTTTTCACCCGAAAATCCAGCCCAACAAGTTTATGTCATCAAAAATGGCGAAGTAGAGCTCTATCACGAAAAAAATGGAAAACGCATCGTCTTCGAGACGTTGTTTCCCGGCGATGTTTTTGGAGACTTTGGCACTGGACCGACAGACTACTTTGCACAGACCACGCGTGCGAGCTTCCTCTGCCAAACGCCAACGCACGAATTCTTAGACATTGTACGGGCTCATCCCGAAATGTCGCTGAATCTCATGCAAACCATGGCGACCAAGATTCATGACTATGAACGCAAAATTGCTTCGCTCAACAAACCCGCTAAAGATCAGATTTTAGATGAAATCAAACGTCTTCAGGCTAAAAAACAAAAAAGCTTTCTGAATAAAATATTTCATGTTCCGTTGAGACTGTCCCATCAAAAACTCAGTGAAAAGACCGGCCTCAACCGCGTCACGGTCACAAAGCTTCTCGGGGATCTCCGCGAAGAAGGCACCTTAAGCATTGATGCCAAAACCGGGGAGATACGGCTGAACTGATTCTTACTCTGCCTTTTTGTACACACGAAACGATTCAAAAATCTTTCGAATTTCATCCATGTGTTCATGGGTTGTTCGTACATCATTTCGACTTTCAATCATATACACCCCTTCTGAAGAAGGATCTTCCACAAAGTATCGTGACACATAGATTTCATCTCCCAAAACATGGGTCACGAAACTTTCGCTCATCACCGGAACGGCCGAGTGATCATTAAAAATGATATCCGTTGTTCCTTTTTGGCGTACGAGCTGAGTCGTGTAAGAAATAAGATTTTTAAAATCTCGACGATTTTCGTCCCGACTCAAATTCGCTACACAAGCCGTTGTAAAAGCTTCTTCTCCACATCCAGATTCAATGTTTCTCACGAGAATCCGAAAGTCCGAACGCTTGTTTTCAAAGAAATGCCCGTATTCCCTTGTTCTCAAATCTAGATTTTTCGGAACTTGAATCGTAAATTCTTCATTTTCATAGGTCTGAAAAACCGTTCTTGTATTCTGAATACGTTTCAGTGAGATTTTTCCTTTTTTGAGAGACTGCTTCCATCCGGTATAAATATGACTCACCACACGAGCCGCTCGATCGGTCTTAAGACTGTTATATCGATCACGAAAAGCATTGCGAGTGTCTGCCAGCGAATACCGTTGATTTGGAATCAATTGCACATGCTGCTTGATTGCTGGACGCCTCTGTCCACTTTTGGAAGCCAGATTCTGATGTTTCTTTTCATAAGAATTCGCTAAACGACGACTACTGTGTCGACGATTAAATTTTGCATCTTCGTCACGCTCCATCACTCGATGGTACTTCATCGCTTGCTCACGGCCCAAGACATTCGCCGAAAGCATGCCTTGTGATGCATTAATCTCTACCAAAGAAGCATTGATCCATTGAGCAGGAACAAAAAAAGTGGCTCCAATCACCAAAATAAGAACGGTTAAGAGTACATATTTTTTATTTAATTTTTTAGGTAATTCTTGAGTCTGTGGCGCTTTTTGCTCAATTTCTAATCCTATCTGCTCAGCCGATTCCGTTCTCTCTTCATAAGTCATGGTGGAAGATCGTAAGTAAATACTTCTCCTTATTATACCACAAAGATGTCCCCATAACAAGCCCGACACGCATCACCTTGTTATCTCCGCGTCTTCCTTCTATAATTTCTCCGCATGATTGTACCCGTTGTATTTTCGGTATTTATCGTTCTGATGGTCGCTTGGGCGACGATCTTATGGTGGCGTCGTAAGTCTGATTTCGAACGATCTATTAATCTGACATTCCTCCAAGTATTGATTCCCAAAAAAGAGTCTAAAGAAGATCAAGAACGCGAACGAGACCAGACCAGCGAGATTCGTCGTGTTGTCGGTGTCGGAGAGCATTTCTTGGCAACATTACACGGAATCTATAGCTCAGATCTCCGGAAAATTTTTCAAAACCAAGATTTCTTATCTTTGGAATATGTAGCCACTGATGGAGAGATTAAGTTCTATCTCTCTTGTCCGCGCAGCCTCAAGAACGTCATAGAAAAACAAATTACGAGTTTTTATCCAGAAGCCGTGATCGAGGAAACGGAAGCCCCTCGTATTTTTCATGATAACACCCATCAAACAACAGCCTACCTCACGCTTGCGAAAAAGCATGTTTTCCCGCTCAAAACCTATACCCGGTTTGAATCTGCCGATCCGGTCAATAACCTTTTGAACGCCCTTTCCAATGCTTCGGATCAAAATGGAAACTCTGCGGCCGTGCAATTCATGATTCGTCCCGTAAAAAATTCTTGGCAAAAAGATGCGCAACACACGGCGAAAGAGCTTTCTTCGGGAAAAGAAAGTTTTTCCTGGTGGAATCCCCTGGCTCTATTGGGACATCTTTTTAGTTTGGCTGTTCGTGGAACCGAGGAAGATACGAGCTCTTCTGGAGACGATATCAAGGACAAAGCCTCTCAAGACACCACCAAATCTATCGAAGAAAAAGCGGAGAAAGTTGGGTTTGAAACACTCATCCGTTGCGTGACGTCTTCCCCAGAAAAAGAACAATCGAAACTCAGTATGAATGCGGTTATCAATGCCTTCGCCCAATACGGAGGACCGAATATCAACTCGTTTACACAGCATAAAATTCACTCCAAACGCCAACTTATTCGCACTTTTTTGTTTCGTGACTTTCGTCGATCGTGGAGACCTCAACACAAAATGATTTTTTCTACAGAAGAACTCGCGTCGGTCTTTCACTTCCCCCATATTAAATTTAATAATGTTCCGGGCCTGAAGTGGCAGAACTATAAAATTGTAAAAGCTCCGGCGAATATTCCGAAAGAAGGTCTCCTCTTGGGACACAATATTTATCGAGGAGAAAAAACCCCGATCTATATGAAACGAGAAGATCGATTTCGACACTTCTATGTGATCGGACAGACCGGAACAGGAAAATCCTCCATCTTCCAGCTCATGGTACGTCAAGATCTTCAAAATGGCGACGGACTCTGCGTTCTAGATCCTCATGGAAGCCTTGTCGAAGACCTTCTTCCCTTCGTCCCACGTGAACGTGTCGATGACGTGGTGATCTTTGACCCTTCGGATACCGAACGCCCTATGGGACTCAATCTCCTGGAAGCGAAGAACGAAGAAGAAAGTGACATGGTCGCCCTTGATGCGATGAACATCATGATCAAGATGTTTGATGAAGAAGTATTTGGACCTCGTATCCAGGACTATTTTCGAAATGGATGTCTCACGCTTATGGCCGATCCTATCGGAGGATGTATCACGGATGTGGTCCGACTCTTTACCGATGATGCGTTCCAACGATCCAAGGTCAAACACGTGAGTAATCCGGTCGTCAAAGCCTTTTGGACCAAACAAATGGCCCAAACCGGACAGAGAGAAAAGCAAGAAATGATTCCGTATTTTTCCGCGAAATTTGGAGCCTTTATTACAAACTCCATGATGCGAAATATTATTGGACAGACAAAATCAGCCTTTGATTTTTCGGAAGTCATGAATAAAAAGAAGATTCTCTTTATGAACCTTTCGAAAGGAAGCACGGGAGAAATCAACTCTAAGCTTTTGGGACTGATTATTGTTTCTAAGTTGCAGACCGCTGCGCTTCGTCGACAAAAGATGGCGAAAGAGGACCGGCAGGATTTCTTTCTCTATATCGATGAGTTCCAGAACTACGTCACCGAGTCGATTGAATCCATCCTCTCTGAGGCTCGTAAGTACCGTCTGAGTCTTAACATTGCCCATCAGTACGTCAGTCAGATCGATACCTCGGGCCAGAAGAAAGGCGTAAACCTCAAGGATGCCGTCTTTGGAAATGTGGGAACTATGATGTGTTACAAGATCGGTGCCCCGGATGCTGAAGCTATGACCAAAGAAATGGCCCCTGTTTTTTCCGACCAAGATCTTATCAATATCGATGCCTTCAAAGCCGCGATCAAGCTCTCTGTGGATGGACAGCCCTCTCGTCCATTTTCACTCGATGTACCGCGTCCTTGGCTCGAAAAAGGAGACCCGGATATCGGCAAAGCCCTCAAACAAATCTCTCGTCTGACCTACGGACGATCAAAAAAATTCGTAGAAAAAGAGATTTTCACGAGGCTTGATGTGTAGGATTATTTTCAAACAAATAGCATTAAAAAGCATATATACACCTTTTTGCAACATGTTTTCATGTAAAAAGATTGTCCCTCCTCGGCTCTTTCCTGTTATAATAAATTCAGTTGTTCAAATGTGGTGAAAAGGCAGATTGGGAGATATCCTCATCTGTCTTTTTTTTATCTATATTTTTTGCCCCTCTCCCCAGCCCTCTCCCGTAAAGGGCGAGGGAGAAGAAGTTAAATTTTTTGAATTGGGGCCACAGAGGCTACGATCTTTTTCACACCCTGACCGGAGAAAGCCACCGAAAGAACGTCTCCAGCGATCATAATAATTGTCCCTTCCCCCCACTGCATATGCGCCACGCGATCGCCGATCTTGTAGTCGGAGGTATTTTCGGCAAGCCCAAAGGTCGCCTCTCGTTTAGAACGGGGCGTAAATGGGTCCCGTATCTGTTCTGGAGCTTGGGGTCGAGAAGAAGCAGACGTAGAAGTAATTGCTTTCGGTTGTCGATAAGAAAAGGTGTTCTTTCGAAGTGTGTCCTCTCGAGAATCTCCCGTACGCTCTAAGCATTCTTCATCCAGCTCTGAAAGAAATTTGGAGGGACTGGAATAGTCTGTTTTTCCAAACATCATCCGCTGCTGCGCATGAAGAATCATGCATTTTGTTTTCGCACGAGTGATCGCCACATATCCGAGTCGTCGCTCTTCCTCAAGGTTTTCGGGGGAAAATTGAGCATTGGAACTCGGGAACATTCCGTCCTCCCATCCGGGTAAAAAGACCATGGGGAACTCCAGGCCCTTCGCCGCATGAATCGTCATGAGCGTCACCGTGTCACTTTTATCATTATGTTGATCAAGGTCAGAGATCAGTGCTACTCCCTCTAAGAAAGCCGCCAAAGGCTGCTCAGCCGTGTCATAACGCATCGCAACAGAGAATAACTCTTTTACATTCTGAATGCGCGATTCACCCTCTGCCGTACCATCATTGAGGAATTCATAGAGCTTAATCTTGTCCACCACTCTATCTAATACAATAGAGACGGGTTCTTTTTGCGCGATTTCTTGCAAATCTTTGATCAGGTCTCTGAAATTTTTCAAAACACATCGCTTTGCCTCTGGCAGTGATTCTACTTCATCAATGTGCTCTAAAATCTCAAACAGACTTAGCGTATAATGATTCGCATATTCTTTGACCTTTTCAATCGTTGAAGGGCCGATTTTTCTTGTGGGAAGATTAATAATCCTCAAAAAAGCTAAATCATCTTTGGGATTAAAAATAAGTCGCAGATACGCGATGACATCTTTGATCTCTCTTCGATCAAAGAAGCGCGTACCGCCTACGATCTGATAGGGAATCTGCGAACGCAGAAAGGCTTCTTCGATTGCGCGACTCTGGGCATTCATGCGGTAAAGAATCGCACAGTCGTTATAACCCAGTGCGCCCTCCCTCACGAGATCTCTGATCTGTGTGGCAATATGCTGCCCTTCTTCTTTTTCATTCCAGACCTCTACTATAGATAAAGGATCGCCCGCTTCATTTTCTGTCCAAAGATTTTTTTCGCGCCCCGTTTCATTAAACCCGATCAAATGGTTCGCATTATTGAGAATGTTTCCCGTCGATCGATAATTTTGCTCCAGCTTAATCACCGCCGCATTGGGGAAATCATTTTCAAAATTTAAAATATTGGTGTAGTCCGCCCCCCGAAAAGAATAAATCGACTGATGATCATCTCCGATCACACAGAGATTCTGATGTTCGTCGGATAACTGACGAACGAGTTTATACTGCGCAATGTTCGTATCCTGGTACTCATCCACCAATAAATGATGCCAGCGCTTTCTATATTTTTTTAATACCTCCTCACACTGATCAAACAACTGAACTGTTTTCTGCAACAGATCATCAAAATCTAGAGCGTTATGTTCGGCAAGTTTCCGCTGATAAGCTGGGAAAATCTGTTTCACTGCACGGGTAAATCGATTGTCTTCCGCATCCACCTGATAGGCTTCGGGCGACATAAGCTGATTCTTGGCCGCCGAAATATGCGATTTGATCGCTTTGTGCTTGATTTCTTTCGGATCAAATCCGAGTTCTTTCATAATCATCTTGATGAGCTTTTGGCTGTCATCCGTGTCAAAAATCACGAAACTTCGCGAAATACTACAGGCCAGCTGTTCTATGTCTTCTCTCAAAATCCGCACACAAATCGAATGAAAGGTCCCCATCATCGGCGATCGACCGCCTCCGAGAAGCTTTTCGACCCGGCCTTTCATCTCACTCGCGGCTTTGTTGGTAAAGGTCACCGCCAAAATCTGTGAAGGCTTCGCCCCATGCGCAATAAGATTCGCGATTCTATGCGTCAGACATTTGGTCTTTCCCGATCCCGCTCCTGCCAATATAAGGAGTGGACCCTCCAAAACCTCCACGGCTTCTCGCTGCTTCGCATTCAACCCCGATAAAATAGAATTTTGTTCTGTCATAAGTGAAGGCAGTGTAGCGAAGAGGCACTATTGATCAAAGAATAATTTTCTTTATTTTTCGTACTGTTAATCTCGTTTTAATATTCAGATCCCCTCGTTGATTGACATTTTTTCAAAAAAAGCTAAAAGACGTCTTATGAAAAATGCCCTCGACACTTTCGACCAAAATCTTGAGGTTTTCCATAACGGAGAACTCACCGAAGCGATTAATCGTATCAATGCCGCATTTGGATCCTTGCCCTATCGCCCTTTTTCCAAGTCGATTCGGGATACTATTACTGAAGGCCCGAAAACCACTGACTCCGCACAGTGTCCTTTTCACAAATACACCGAGGCGCTCTCTCCTACACCTCAAGATCCTATAAGTACGCACATTTTTCTCGGGGAAAGTCAGATTTATGAACAATTTCTGGATGGATTTTATGATCATTTTGATTTCACGACCGAGCTCGATCCCACAAATCCGAATCGAGTCGCGATTACGACAGACTGTGTCTATCCTCATGGGAAAAAAACACAATCAACCTGATACCGTGTCACTCCCGAAGGCTCAAAGGGCATCAATGATCATTTATTTCATTTCACAGATAAAATCATGAAGCCTCTTTGGGAAAAGTCGTTTAAGGCCTGGGGAGACCATCCAGACCTACTAGAGGCACATACCCAGATTCTCCGAAACGTTGAAACGAATACCCCTTCTTGTCACCATCTCACCAATCCCCGACGAGAGGTTTCTTTTCTAGACAGTTCTGTGGAAGTCTGTGTCATCGCGACCCAATCGGCGATGACCCTTGTTGAATCAACCCTGCGGTCTTTTCTCAAACTTCACGTTGCCCACAAAGGCGCCCTACCCACACCAGAAGAAGCTTCGTATTCCCTCACTCATGCACGAAAATCCCTCAAACCCTTTGCGCGTCTGAGTCGGAACCCACTCAGAACATTTGATGCCATCATGTGTCTTGATGCTCTGCCTTGGGTTTTAGAGCACAAAGAAGGCCGACCGATGCTCGCGCTAGATCGGAAACTGAAGCCCTTTATGATTTCGGTTAGCTAGGCAACGACCCCAGAAGCTATTGAAGCCCTTGGTCGAGAACTCTTTCCAGATAGCACCCACTTTTGTCCTGAGAAAAGAGAGTCTTTTGAATTCTTTGTTCAGGAAGACGAATCCGACGCAATTCCCCCTGATACCTACCCAACGACCGGATGCCCAACGCTTGCCCTGGGTCTCTTTGATCCTATTTATGATCAGATCCAAACCGCACTGACGCAGGTATATCAGGCCACACAAAACGCTGGTATCACGCATCTCCATGAATCAAACAATGATATTAACATAACGAAAAGCAGCTCCGCCACCCCCGCCCGTCCAGAAGATCCCCTCCAGGCACTACAAACCATCCATCGCCTTCTCGCCTCTGTTTTGGAAAACTAATTTTATTCTTTTCAGATTCGCCTGATTTATCCCGAAAAAAAAGGTTGACAGCGGGAACAAAGGAGCTACAATCTGCCGGCTTTCTTTGACTTTTTTGGAGTAATTTTGCATGGCCAGAGACGATAAAATTGAGGTCGAAGGCCGGATCAAAGAATCCCTTCCAGGTGGACAGTTCCTCGTAGGAATCATCTCAGAAGGGTTTGAAGGATTCTTTGTTCGAGCCCGTATGTCCGGAAAGATGCGTATGAATTACATTCGCGTCGTCCCCGGGGACCGTGTGCGCGTGCAATTACCCAACAATATTAATGTCCAAGAAACGACGATCACCGAAATCGGTATCATTGCTTATCGCTTTAAATAAATGAAAGTACGTTCATCGGTTAAAAAAATTTGCGAATGGTGTCGGGTTATCCGACGCAAAGGCGTTGTACGCGTTATCTGCAAAACTCCTAAACATAAACAGCGTCAAGGCTAACTCTTCTTTTCCATGCGTATTGCAAATGTAACTATTCCGACAGAGAAACGAGTGATCATATCGCTCCAATATGTTTATGGTATTGGCCCGACACGGTCAGCTCTTGTTTGCCAAAAGGCGAAGATAAAAGAGAGTCTTCGTGTAAAAGACCTTACCCCAGAACAAGAAGATAAAATCCGTGAGATCGCCGGTGAATTTTTGCTTGAGTCCGATCTTCGTCGTGAAGTAGGTCAATCTATTAAGCGTCTTCAAGATATCGGATCTTATAGAGGATTTCGACATCGTCGACGACTCCCTGTTCGTGGACAACGAACTAAGACGAATGCTCGCACACGAAAAGGAAAGAAGACCGGTCCTATTGCTAATAAGAAAAAAGTAACGAAATAATCCCATGGCCACAAGTTCTAAAAAACGAGTTCGAAAAACATTTGAAGAAGGCTGTGTCTACATCCGTTCGAATTACAACAACACTATTGTCACACTCACCGATCCAACCGGTAGTGTCCTAGGATGGTCGTCTCCCGGAGCCCACGGCTTCAAAGGAGCTCGACAGTCCACACCTTATGCGGCACAGGTTTCTGCTGAAAGCATTGCTGAAAAAGCACTGTCCTTTGGTATGAAGTCTGTCGGCGTTTTCTTTAAAGGTATGGGGCCAGGCCGAGACCAAGCCGTTCGAGGATTGATGAATGGTGGCATTGATATTACTTCTATTACCGATCGAACACGCGTTCCTCATGGAGGATGCCGTGCTCGTCGAACCCGTAAAGTTTAAACTCTCCCATGCGCTACACTGGACCTAAAGTTCGCCTCTGTCGTCGAGAAGGAAAAAACCTTTTTGGCTCTGAAAAATACCAAAAACTTCTTGGACGAAACCCAAACATTCCTGGAATGCACGGGGGGAAACGTCTTGGAAAAGTTTCTGAGTACGGACGACAACTTCGTGCAAAGCAATGTGCCAAAAGAATTTTTGGACTCTCTGAAAAACAATTTCGAAAATATTTCGCAAAAGCTGATGCGGCTAAAGGCGTGACAGGAGACGTGCTCTTGCAATCACTTGAAACACGTTTGGATAATGCCATTTATCGTGGAGGATTCGCTATCACGCGAGCTCAGGCACGACAGTTTGCTTCTCATGGAATCTTTTTGCTCAATGGTCGTCGTATTGATGTCCCTTCAGCACAGGTTAAACCCGGTGACGTTATCGAGGTTCGTCCGAGCCGAAAAACATCTCCTGTATTTACAAAGAATTTGGAAGAACTCGAAAGCTATCAGGTTCCGTCTTGGTTGAACGCGGATCCTAAAAAACTTTCTATAGAAGTTAGTTCTCTTCCAGAAGCTCAGCATTTTGAAATGCTCATTGAGCCCCAACCGATCGTTGAGTTCTACTCTCGATAACTCGTTTTCTGTCTTTTTTACCTCTCTTCTTCTCATGCATATTCTCCACGAACAAATCGGCGCTCCCCGCCTTCATATCGATGCGGAAGGAAAAACTTCGGCCACTCTTACGATGGGTCCGTTGCCTTCTGGATACGGTGTGACGCTCGGGAATGCATTGCGTCGAGTTCTTCTTTCAAGTCTCCCTGGTACCGCTGTAACTGGCGTGAAAATCGACGGTATTACACATGAATATGATACGGTTCCTGGATTGAAAGACTCTGTTCTGGATATCACGCTTAACCTGCGTGAACTAAGACTCAAAAAACACAGCAAAGGCGCTGAGTTCGTAGAACTTCCTTTTAAGAAATCTGGAAAAATTACAGCGGGTGACCTTAAAGTTTCCTCCGATATTGAAATTTTGGATCCTTCACAAATCATAACGACTTGTGACAAAGCGGATTCAAAACAAAAAATGACCATCCGTATTGATAAAGGTGTGGGTTACAAACTCATTACCAATTACGAAAATGCAGCCGAAGAAGATCCTGAATTGATTTTGGTTGATGCCAACTTTTCTCCGGTTACTTCTGTGAAATACGAAGTACTTCCGGCTCGTTTCGGAGAACTTACCAATTTGGATCAACTCAGCTTGAGTGTTTCAACGGACGGATCTTTGGACGCAGAAAAGGCACTTAAGTTGTCTGCCAACATTCTCCAGAGCTACTTCGAAATCTTCAATAACGAAGAAGCGTATGTAGACGAAGACTTCACAACGACCTTTGAACAAATCAAAGCGAAGAAAGAATCAGAACAACAAGAATCAAGTGCTGGTGTAGATACCGCTTTCACACCTATTGATATTCTTGGACTTTCACAACGAACACTGAACGCGCTGGTCAATGGTGGCATTACCACGGTTGAACAGCTGAAAAACACTCCTATGAGTCAACTTATGCAGTTACGAGGATTTGGCCAAAAAGCCAAAACTGAACTGGCACAAGTTTTGGGAGAGCGTGGCCTAGAAGACGGCAACGACGCTCCTGAGGCATCTTCTAACCCTGACGACACCGTCGTCGAAGAAAATGAGGCATCGTAAAAAATCGGCAATATTGAATCGTCCCGCAGATCAACGGAAAGCGTTGATTCGGAACCTTATAACTTCTCTTTTCCTGTACGGTAAAGTACAGACGACTGATGCAAAAGCGAAAGCTTTAGCTTCTGAAGCGGAGAAACTTATTACAAAAGTAAAACGTCAAAAAGAAACGTTTAATGCAGTTCGAGAACTGAAACGTGTTATTTTTACGGAAGAAGCTTCCAAAAAAGCTTTGGCTTATGTAACGAGTACTAAAAAAACTTCTGGTTTTACCCGACTCACAAAGATTCGACTTCGTCCGGGTGATCGAGCCCTGATTATTCAGGTCGATCTCATTGCCGAACCATCCTCCGCTAAAGCTTCGGAGGCCAAGAGCACTCCAAAGAAAGTCGCAGCTAAGAAAACAACAGCAAAAGCCGCTCCTAAAAAAGCAGCGGCACCGAAAAAAGAAACCCCCGCTAAAAAACCTGCTGCCAAGAAAGCAGCACCGAAAAAGGCTGCATCTAAAATAACTGAAAAATAATGAGTACCAAGACAACGCTTCGACAGAATGTTACGAACGCAGACCGAAAATGGTTTGTCGTAGATGCTGAGGGAAAAACCCTGGGTATTCTCTCCGTAGCTATTGCGAATGTCATCTCTGGACGATCTCGTACGGACTTTACCCCTCATGTTGATGGTGGCGACTATGTCGTGGTCCTCAATGCTGAGAAAATTTCCGTGATGGGAAAGAAAGAAGATCAAAAAAAATATTACCGACATTCTGGACATCTTGGAAACCTCAAAATAGCAACTCTTGCTGAGGTTCGAGCGAAGAATCCAGGACGAATATTGCGAGAATCCGTATCGGGAATGCTTCCAAAAACGAAGCTCCGTGATGCACAAATGAAACGACTCCTTCTCGTGATGGGAAAGGAAAACCCACACGAAGCACAAAAACCTGAAACCCTAACTGTTTAATCTTTATGGCAACTCAAAATCGAGCTTATTTCTATGGTGTTGGACGACGTAAAACCGCCCGAGCAACCGTTAAACTCTTCCCTGCAGGAAGTGGTGATATCAAAGTTGGCGAAAATTCTCTTCGAGAATGGGCCGATGATGATGTTATTTTCCATAACGTCAAAGCCCCTCTCGATGTTCTTGGGGTCAAAAAAGAATACGATGTTGAGATTCGTGTCTCTGGTGGTGGAAAAAAAGCACAATCAGAAAGTGCTCGACTGGGGATCGCTCGAGCTTTGGTAAAAAAAGACGGTGAATTCCGACTTCAGCTCAAAGAAGCGGGTTTCCTCACGCGAGACGCGCGTGTCAAAGAACGAAAGAAACCAGGACTCAAGCGTGCTCGAAAAGCTCCACAGTTCTCAAAACGTTAAAAAAAATATGTACAAAAAAAGCCGCCTTCCTGGGCGGCTTTTTTTTATGTATTTTTTTCAGTGCTCTTAAGAAAGCACTTCAACCAAGACCTGTATTACTTCCGCATCTTCGAGTGAGGCCGCTGCCGCTCGAATTTTATCTGCATCGCCGCCCGCAGAGGATAAATCCGGCCAAAGTTTCTCAATCTCCTGTTTGTTTCTTCCAAACTTTCCTTTTAACTTTCCCCCCAACCTCCCAATAATCTGTTTCGGAATCGGGCTTTGCGGCAGAGCGGGTTTTTCATTTTCTTTTTTTATGGCGTTCAAAAAATCTATAAAAGCATCAAAGTTTGCTGATTCTTTTTGGACCACATTCTTCCCACTCCTTCCCATAGAATCCAATACGGACAATCCATAGATATTTTTAAGCTCCGCATAGTCAGCGTCTCCCAGATTTTGTCGCTCGGTTCGGGTGGCGGCACAATATTTTTTTACCAATGACTTAAATTGATCGGGATCTTTTAACATGTGAAGCTCTATTCTCATTTTTTCTTGATCGGTGATAGCAAATCGCTCTGCCATCTCATCCGTTACCTGATCATGTCCAATGTTTTGAATAGAAATTCCCTGCTGAAATAAAGCTTTTCCGACATCCGCTCCTTCAGGAATCACTAGTTTGGATTCGATCTGAGTATTTCTTTCTTGGGTCCGTTTGTCTTTTTCAGCTTTTGCTTCGGGCGTTTTACTTTTCATCTTTCCCAGGACCTTTTTCGTATGATCTGCATCTACATAATCTGATTCATCCTCAGGATTTTCAATTTTATATCCCTTTGTTTCGTCTTTTCGAATATCATGCAATACAATAAATCGTCGCACCTCTTCCTCTGAAAGAGCTTTTACGACGGCTTCCCATTCGGGAGCATCTGAGTTCAAAGTGCCTGCTTGCAATGCCTCGTATTGATACAAAATCTGTGCCAAATGATAACGCAGCGTCGGCCCCTCTCCATGAAATTTTGGAGATTGTGGCGTATCAAAAGCGGCTTGATCTTCTGGAGCCACTGCCTCAATCCATTCTCCAATGCGCGCAATCTGTCCCTGCTCTTCTAAAAATTCAGCGGTTGTTTGTTCCACGACCTGATCGACCGATTCACTCGCATCGGCTTCGTCTACTTTATCAGCTCCTGCTAGGACGACCTCAAAAGGGAGTTCTCCATTGGTGATCGCGCCTGGTTGATTTAGATTAACATCATTCATTGTTAGGATTTCTTAAAGAAGTAAAATGCCAGACTTTCATTATAAACTATTTTTAAAAAAAGTCAACTACTCAGTCTTGAACTCCTGATCGAGGCCTCTAAGATAGCATCTGTGACGTTTTCACAAAAATGCTATCAGATGCTTAAAACCGTCCCCTGTGGACGAGTGACTACCTATGGAGACTTGGCCAAGGCTTTGGGGCGTTCCGGCGCCTCACGCGCTGTAGGGAGAGCTATGAATACTAATCCCAATGCTCCCACCGTCCCCTGTCATCGTGTCGTCATGAGTGATGGATGTTTAGGTGGGTTTGCTTTTGGAATAAATAAAAAAATAAAAATACTTCAACAAGAAGGGATTAAAATAGAAAATGAAAAAGTTGTTGATTTCGCCGTTCACTCTTAAACTTCTCTAAAAATTATGAAAAAACTTTCAATTCTGACTTCGATATTTGCACTCGCCTTTCTTTTTGCTTTCTCTCCTGTCCAGGCGCAAGAAGCCGAAGAGCTTGCCGCTCCCCACGGATGAGTCTGTCGAAACCGGTCTCGCTCTCGCTGAAGCCAAAGAAACCTACATGGCTGCAAAAAAAGCACACTACGGTGCCGGTGAATACGGAAAATCTAAACATCACGGAAAATACGGAAAATTTCATGGCGACAAAAAACCTTCCGCCAAATGTTCGATCTTCATGCTTCTCTTCTTGGGACTCGGATCTTTTGTCATTCGATACAGATGGCTCTTGGCTGAACGTGTCAGCAAAAAGAAGTAGCGTTGACAATGAGCGCAAAACCAATACACTACCTGAGCTCTTTGAGACGGATGATTTATCTTGGTTTTAAGAACAAAACCGGGCAAGTGGCGGAATTGGTAGACGCGCTAGCTTGAGGGGCTAGTGAGATTTTTTTCTCATGGAGGTTCAAGTCCTCTCTTGCCCACCATCCTTCGCTTTGCGACGAACATTTGTGAGTCGGAAATGGAAGGATGCCCCCC
>DGOF01000027.1 GCA_002389285.1 Patescibacteria group bacterium UBA4473 | reverse complement strand
GCATCAAGACTCAGGATACCTTCGTTAGAAAGGCCCATGAGTTCTAAAGCAGGATCTCCAGAAAGCACTCCGAAATCGTCGAGTTGTTGCCAGCCAAACGTAAGATCGCCGGCTTCTTCTATAGTAGTAGAGGCTTTGTTTTGAATGGTGAAACTGCTTTGTTCTACGAGTGTTAAATTTGTTTCGTCTATAACAGAGCTTGTAAAACGAAGGGGGGCGGAGCTTTTTTGTGTTAGAACATTATCATTTTCATCTTCTGCCTCGGCGGTCGCGAAATCGAGAGGAAGGAGTTCTAATTCAAAGTCACTTTCTCCTCGGCCAAGTATTTGGAAAACTTCTTCTGCTCCTCCTCCAGCAGCAATACCAAAGGTGAGCTTTCCTTCTTCACTTAATTCTGTGACATCTGTTGCCGTGAGCGTGATCCAAGAAAAGAGAAGATCGTCTTGTGCGTCGTTCTCGTGAAAGAAGTTAATGTCATAAGAATCGTCATCTGCGGCAGTTCCGTCGCCACTGGTTCGTATAAAGTTAAGCATGTCGACGTTAGCGACGTCCGTGGCTCCATCATCTTTGGTGATGCTAATGCCTCCGGTTACTTCGGAGCTGATGTTAAGGACTCCTGCGCCTTTGGCCGAGAGATTGACGGAAACATCCGTGGCATCTCCACTCGCGGAGAGTACTGAGTGACCGAATCGATCTATATTTTGTCCGTTTAGGTCAATGTCTTCATTAAGAGGATTTGTAAGACCGGTTGTTGTTCCTCCCAAACTTGCATAAGGAGTACAAGAAGATCCATCGGCGTTACAAAGTTCGGAGATTCCTAATTTAGAAGGAAAGACGGATGCGACTTCTGTCGTGAGTGTACTGAGGGCTCCGGTTCCAACCTTAAGTCCGTGAAAACATTCGCCGTCATCAATAGTAGTGTCGCCATCATAATCTATATGTTCTGATCCTGCGGGGCAGGCACCCGTGACCGGATTAATCGCCACTCCAACACCAATAATGTCATCTGTAGCATCTCCTGTAGTAGTGGCATCGTTTCGGAAGAAGTTCTTTACACTGTCGACAATACTATTGAAATCATCCGCGGTAAATCGATCACCGGCGGACTTGCTTTCAATTTCGTTGGCCGTAGCAATGGTCTCTGTTTGCGCCAAAGTCACGTTCCCAGCGGTCAGAAGACCGATAGTGATCGCGAGGATCAAAACCCGCTGAAGCCAGAGGGCGCGCCTAGAAAGGAGCATTGGAGAAGAAGAGGTTTGCATAGAGTGTGAGAAGGACTTTTAATCAGATGCCAAAGTTGTGGCTCGATTTATTGGTAACAGTTTACCTGGAAGGGAAAAGTCCTGACAAGAGTTACAAGGACAAAACTCGTTGACATCAGAGGGAAAAAACGTTTTCTTTGGGGACATGAGTACAAAAACTATCCACAAAAAACCGGTGGTTCCACAGGAGGATCCGTCATTATGGCTAAAAACATGTCTTGTAAAAAGTAGCTTTTGGGGAAATTAAAATCGGTTTACAAAACAAGGAAAGCTTCTTATAGAGTTCTTTTTTTGATCACTTTTATTGTTCAGCTTTTTGTTTCTTGAGTATTTTTATGGTTCATCTTTTATGGCTTTTAAAGCTGCTTTTGAGATGCTGTTATTGATTTATATTTGTATTTTTTAAGGCGTTTCTTTTTTTATCTGTTTTTTAAGGTTGTTTTTTCTACCTATTTCCAACAGGTATAATACCTTCTGTGGAGTGTTTTTTTGTAACTCGTTGTTCGTTTGTCATTACATTTTGTATATTTTTTCTATTTAAAATGCACCCCTCCCCTACTCTTGTCCTCATTTCTCGTGAGCGCTTACTGGCATTGGGTTTTCTGTGATTTGTGATGGCTTTCAAGAGGGGCTGTTTTATTTTTTAAGATTTTTATTTTTTTATGATGTTTTGAGTTTTATGATGTTTGAATGTTTCTTCTTGATGGCTTACTTACTGTTATTTCGATGTCATTACATAGTATTGCTATGGCTTTGGTATGCGGAAAAAGAGGCATCTTCTTTTTTAAGGCTTTATTTTCAAAAAATATTAAGGTCCAAAAAAAGCCACAAGAAAATCTTCTGGCTTTTTCTGGCGGGACCGACGGGACTCGAACCCGCGACCTCCGCCGTGACAGGGCGGCGCTCTAAACCAACTGAGCTACGATCCCGAACGTATTAAAGTTGCTGTAGAAACAGCCTGGTCATTTTAGTCCTGGATTTCCGATCGTCAACTTTTTTAATTACTTTAATGAATGGTGTTTTCATGCTTTCATCACTGGGTCCCGGGTCTAATCGCCCGGGATGACAGAATAAAAGAGAACTTTTTTTAATCTTCTTTGACGTCAAACCCGCTATAGACTTCATCGACATCATTGACTTCTTCAAGTGCATCAGTGAAGCGTTCGAGTTTATCGAGTATTTCTGAATCGGAAACAACTTTTGGGTCTTTGGCACGATACTGGGGTTCTGATTTTATAATGGTGATACCCTGGCTTCCGAGTGCGTTTTGGACACTGGAGAGCTCTTTAAAGCTGGTTATGACTTCTGACTCCCCTTCCCGGTCGTAGGTAAAATCTTGAGCTCCGGCTTCGATGGCGGCTTCAAAGAGTTCGTCTTCGGATTTATCTTCATTTTTTATGACAATGATCCCCACATGATTAAACATGAACATGACGCTTCCCTGGGAGCCCATGTTGCCCCCTGACTTGCTCCAGGCGGTTCTGACGTCAGGAAAGGTTCTATTAATGTTTTCGGTCAGTGCGGTAACAATAAAAGGAATGCCATCGGGTCCAAATCCTTCGTAGACTTGTTGGCTGTAGACAACGGAGTCTTTGTCGGCTCCGGAAAGCTTTTTGAGAATACGCTCTATGTTGTCTCTAGGGACTGAATCGGCTTTGGCATTGGCAATAGCGACCCGAAGACTCGCATTGGTCTCAGGATTGGGGTCATTACGACCGATCACATTTAAAATTTTAGAATGTTTTGTTAAAATCTTCCCGCGTTTGGCATCTGTTGCGGCTTTCTTGTGCTTGATCGAGTTCCATTTAGAATGTCCAGATATCTTACGGAGCGTTATAAACTACGAGTAAGATCCTATTGATTTCTTTTATTTTTTCAAGGAAGGCAGGGCTTTGATTTCTGCTTCAGTAAGATGTGAAACCTTTCCTGGAGCAAGATCAAGAAGTTTTATATTTTCGATTCGTATTCGAAGGAGGTCTGTTACTTCATAGCCGAGTGCTTCACACATATATCGTATTTGTCGTTTTTTGCCTTCACGGAGGGTGATACGAAATTGTTTATCGTTGATCTTTGTGATGCGACAAGGGCGCGTCAGTCCATCCTCGATATGAATACCTTTTTCCATTTTTTCGAGATCGCCAGGGCGAATCGCTGGGGTGACTTGGACTTCGTATTCTTTTTCGTGTTCAAACTTCGGGTGCATGAGCTGGTGGGTCAGCTCTCCGTCATTGGTAAGCAGCATGAGTCCTCTTGAGTTTTTGTCTAAACGTCCGACGGGAAAGACTCGATGAGATCCAAAATCAAAACTGGCGAGACTGGCATGGTTGGAAAACTTTCGGAGTGTTGATTCCACGCCGATGGGTTTATTGAATTTTAGATAAATAATCCTTGGTGTTTTGGTGGTTTTAATAGGCTTCCCGAGGAGAAGAATGGTTTCTTCCCCACTGACGCGATCCCCTAGTTCGGCAATAGTACCATCGACTCTTATCTGTCTTTTTCGAATAAAGTCCTCCGCATCGCGGCGAGAACAAATACCCTGTTGGGAGAAAAATTTTTGAAGGCGAATTTTGTCTGTCATGTGTTATGCCGTGGACGATCTACGGCTCATGCTGATAATACCAAGAAGCATAAACATCATAGCTAGAAATCCCCACATCGTGGAGGGGCCCGTTTCGGTGAGATGGGTTGAAAAACTCAGCACTGCGCCATCTGATTCCAGTCCAGTATCATTAACCGTTACGATACGTACTTCGTAGTTTTCATTCGTGTCGACATCAATTTCTACTTCTTGGATGTCGGTTCCGATGGAATAACCACTGTCCCAACTGCCACTTTCTTTGCGGGTGTAGATAACCTGATCAGCCAGACGATCGCCAAGTGAGGGTGTCCATTTGAGTATTACGACACTGTCTGATTTGAGTCGTGTGTCATCCACCTGTAGGTTTTGAGCATTCATGGGAGGGTAGATGGTCTGAGGTTCTTTTTTTGGGGCGGGTTCTTCTGGGTCGGGTGTTATGACGGGGGCCTTTGGGGCTCTCTTGAGTTCGCGAGGTTCTGGGGCGGGAAGAATTGGCGCGGCAGGTTCTTCTTCTATGACTGGTACAGGGACGGTAAAACTGAGAACATCCCCTTTTCCATTAAGAACGCTTTCGCCAGCGGCATTTTGTATGCGATTGCTGGCGGTGACTTGGTAGGTCGTACCGGCTTCTAGAATATCGGTATCAAACTCTAAGATGACACTGCTTCCAATAAATTCAGCTTGTGCAACGGGAATCGGTGTGTCTTTGTCGTTGAGCACACGAAAAGCCGTTTTGGGATTGTCTGCGGTGGTGGGGTCGGACATATTGATAATGATTTCGGTCGACGAAAGATATTCAATCGATTCAAGGGTCGGTGGATTGGGTGCTTTAGGGGTTGCTGAAATTTCAGGAGAATATTTATTTGATTCGTTGTCCTCATCATCAATCGCGGTAATAGCGACATAGTAGAGCGTTCCGTTTGTTAAATCTGTTAGGGTGTGTGAATTAGACTCCGACAGGACTTCTTTTTCATATATGTCTCCGGCTTTGGTAACGGACTTGGTTCCGTAGTAGATCTTGTATCCTGTTACGAGTCCATCTTTGTCAGTGCCTTCGTCCCAGGTGATATCGAGGGTTTTGTTCCCGGCGGTTAATTGTACGTTTTCCACGTCCGCTGGCGGTGTGAAAAACTCCTGAGCCTGCGCGGAGAAAGCTGTCAGGGTTAAAAGGAATCCAGAGAAAACGATTTTTGTGTATTTTTGCATGAGACAATAAGTCATGATTAGTCTCATTATATCAGGAGGGAGAGGGAAGTGGCAAGGGAAAACAAGGCTTTGGCGTTATTGTCTGAGAGAAATTCTTATTTTCCAAAGAGCTGTACTAAGTAGATTTCTTTTTCTTCATTTTGAGCGATCCCAAGTCCAATGCGTTTCCATTTTCCCAAGAGGAGATTTCGACGGTGTGATCCTGAGTTTTCTAGGCCCTGGAGAGCCAGCTGGTAAGTACTTCCAAAGCTGAGGTTCTCAGAATACTGTCCATCAGGGAGTTTTTCTTTTTTCATTCGCTGTTCAAAAGAAAGGCCACTCGGGCTGGTGTGCGAAAGAAAGTTTTCTTCGGCCATTTGTTGGGCGTAGGCTTGTGCAATACGATTGAGTTCACTGTCTGCCACAAGCGTTCCGGATCCATATTTTTTACGGAGGGTGTTACTCCAGTGACGAAATCCAGGAATGGAAAATCCGGAAGGTTGTACAAAGTTCCAGATATGAACGGGAAGAACTTGGGTGGGAAAAATATAAACGGCTTTATTAAATAAGACTTCCCCTTGGTCGGAAACAAATTCAACAATATGCGTTCCAAATTCTTTGGGGGTGAAGTTCAGTGAGAAGGCATGGTGAGGACCTTTTTTGACAGAGAGTTCTTCCACCCATCCAGAAGGCAGTGTGACGTAGGCATGGTCGCTGATTGTTGTGTCGCGTCGACTGATTTTTCCTCGCAATCGAACGGGATCAAGACCATGAAGGAATCGCTTATAATTAGAAACGGTAATGCCTTTTTTTTCCTTATCCATAAATCCCGGGAAGAGATGTAGGTTTTCAAACGTTGATTTTTTCCAGTTCGTGCTTTGTTGTTCGATACTTCCGTCTCTTGATTCGGCAAAAAACAAATCTATAGCGAGTCTTTGTTGTGTGTTAAAACGGTGAAAAAAATCATAAGGAAGCTCTATCTCAGAGAGAACACCTTCTATAAAGAGTGTTTTTCGAGTTGATCCTTGGGAAAATATGATCTTCGTGAGTGTTGTGAGATCTTCTTTGTTCCAGCTTAGATGAGCTTTTTTCTCTTCGGGTGTGACGCTTAGTTGCAGGGTTGTTTCGTATGTTTTTTGGGAAGAAGGAAAGAGGCGCTCTCTTTCTTGAGATTGGACTTCTATCGTCCCAACGCGGGAGAGGGTTTCGTCATCAAGCACGAGTCCTATTTGGAAAGTTCCTGTATGAAGAAATGGTACGGGGATGGCAAAATTATTGCCTGAAATTTTTCCTGTAAAATGTTCTTGATCATCCGTTTTTGATCCATCGTCGCGAATTTTTTGAAAGAAAATAGTGGCCTTTTTAGGAGTTTTGTCATCGGTGGTACCCGCAATTTCGAGAACGGTTCCGGTATATATTTTTTGGGGAATAGAATCACGAAGGGTGATATTCTCAAAAAAATCTTGATCGATATGTGTTCGTGGTTCCGGAAAATAAGATCGTTTTCGTGGAGCCGTATTATGGTATTCCTCTCGTTTTTCCTGCATTTTTTCAACGACTGATTCTGGGACCGATTCATTCGAAATAGCCGACGAAAGTTGCGGTCGTATGAATTCAGGAATCGCTACTTCGTGTTCGTTTGGGAGTTTTACCACTTCAAAATCAACCGTCAGGACGCCTTTTGATATGGGAGCAAGATTGACAAAGGCTGCTTCAGAAAGATCAATAATGCGCTCTTTGTGGTAGGGACCTCTGTCGTTGACCCGCACCGTAACAGATTTGTCTTTATAGCTTACTTTGATCCAGGTATTAAAGGGGAGGGTGCGATGGGCGGCGGTGAGAGCGTTTTTGTCGTAGGTTTCGCCATTAGCGGTGGGGCGACCATGGAAATCATCGCCATAAAAACTGGTCGTGCCAGATCCAGAATAGACATAAGGCTCGGTGAAACCTTTTTCGGCAACTTTCGTGGCGCGATAGATCATTTCTGCAACTTCGCCTCGACTGAGTGATTCATGAGGAGAGGGTTCGGATCCATTAATAAGACGAAATTCTTTTCCGGCTTTTATTAGGGGAACATGCCAATCTTGTTTCTTTTCGGAGGTTTCGGGAAGAGCTTCAAAAACATGAAGCGTCATTTTGAGCATTTCAGCGCGAGAGACTTGTGCTTTCGGGTGGAAGTTTCCATCAGCATAGCCCTGAATAATACCTTGTTGTGCGGCGGCATTGACATAGCGTGCGTACCAAGCCTGGTCAGGAACATCAGAAAAAACACTCGGCCCACCGAGAGAATTTTTGACTGCACTCATGAGTATTTTGACGGCTTCGGCGCGAGACACGGCCTGGAGTGGTCGAAATGATCGCTCATCTCCCCCCTCACTATAGCCTTCAATTACACGTTTTTGTTCTAAAAATTCAATCGCATGAAAATAAGGGTGTGTGGTGTCGACATCCTTAAAAGTGGCCTGTGCTGATCCAAAATTCAAGAGGATCAGTCCTGCCACTCCCCAGTAGAGGGAAGATGTTTTATGACGAAGCGGGAATATCACTTTGAGCATAGGTAAATTTCCAAGCGTCCTTATCGTACTGAAAAAGCTCGTGCGTGGCAAAGAAGCGCGGTATTTCTTCGGCGGCATTTTGAAGACTGTCTGAGGTGTGAATGAGGTTTTTTTGGTTGGAAGAAGTGAGGTCTCCACGGATCGATCCCCGGTCCTGGGCGCTGAGTCCTGCGATATGACGCACTTCTTTAATCGCTTCAATGCCTTCTATCACCAGTGCGATCGAAGGTCCTGAGCTCATAAAAACGGAGAGTTCTGGATAAAAGGGACGATCGAGTACATGCGCATAGTGTTCTCGTAATAAATCATCATCAAACTGTATCATTTTCGTCCCGATTATTTTTAATCCTTTTTGTTCAAAACGCTTCAAAACTTCATGAATGAGTCCCCGCTGAACGGCGTCGGGTTTGATGAGTACGAGGGTTTTTTGGGTGGGATACATAGGCGGGTAAGAGGGAAAAAAATGACCCGTTCAGAAGGCAAAGCTTTCTTGCACGGGTCATATATTTTACGGCGTTTTTAGAAAGGCAGATCTTCAGCTGAGATGTCTTCGCCAACGGCAGGCTCGGCTGCTGCTGGTGCAGGAGCGGGTGAAGAATTGTCATAGCTTCCGCCTCCACCTCCGCCTTTGGGCGTAAGAATGATCATATTATCTCCTACGATTTCGGTTCGGTAGTGCTTGATATTTGCATCATCCTCCCAGTTTCGAGTTTGAAGCCGTCCATCGATGTACACTTTCGTTCCTTTCTTGAGGTATTCGCCACAGATCTCAGCTAATTTTCCCCAGACGACGATATTGTGAAATTCTACTTCTTCTCGTTTTTGACCACTGGCGTCTTTCCAGCTTCTATTGGTTGCGATTCCAAAAGTACAGACGGATTGTCCGCCTTGGGTTTGTTTGAGCTCGGGTTCACGGGTTAAGTTTCCAATAACCTGTGCTCTGTTCAATGAATTCATCGTAAAAAAAGTTAAAAAATACCAAGAGCAATCAAAATTTTAGAGCAAGAATAAGAAAGGGCAAATATTTCATTGAAATTTAATGTTGAAAAATTTGACAGTTATTTGAAGAAGTTTAATTTGGTGGCAATTTAACTCTCTTCTCCCATGCCTGAAGCGCTCGTTGTTCCCGAAACTTCGTTTCCTCTTTATGTACTTGATCAGCATCAATCATCAAAAACTTTAGTGGCCGATGGTATTGCGTCCTCTTTTGAAGACTCTCTTGGCGATGGGGTTCAAATTATTGAACGGAATGAACAATCTGTGACAGAACAAGTAGCCGAAGAGGCGGTTGATTATTTAGTTGTTCGAAGTGCTACGAAAGTTCGTAACGAGGCTATGGATCAGTTGTCACCAAATCTTATCGGTATTGGTCGGGCGGGTATTGGTGTGGATAACATTGATGTGGAAGAAGCTTTGGGCCGAGGAATCTTGGTACAAAATACACCGGAGGCCAGTACGGAATCAGTTGCAGAACATGCTTTTGCGTTAGCTATGAGTTTGCTGAAAAAGCTTTCTCAAAATTCACAACAACTTCAGCATGGTGAATTCAAAAAAAATAAAACAGAAGAGATGGTCGGAAAAAATGTTCTTATTATTGGAGCTGGGAATATTGGTGTTTCAGCGGCGGCTAAGTTTAATGGATCTGGGGCGAATGTTCGAGCTTATGATCCGTATGCCAAACATGATGGTTATCTATATGGGACAACAACCGAAGGTTTTTCTGGAAGTTTTGCTACGAAGAAAGTAATCGATCGTTCTCGGGCTAATTCTATGCCGATTGTGAAAGACCCGGAAAGACTGAAGGATCTTATTGCGCAAGCGGATATTATTTCTCTGCATACGCCCGATGTTCCAGAACCCATTGTGAATGAAGAATTTTTGTCACATGTAACACCTGGCACGATGATTTTGAACACCGGTCGTAAAACAGCGGTTGATCATGTAGCGTTGATTCAGGCGATAGAAGAGAATGATGTGGCGGTGGGATTGGATGTTTTGCCACAAGAAAAAGGAACCGTGCGTGATCATTCAGAAGTGAATGCTTTAATCGCTTTGCAGGAAGAAGGGCTTCCTGTCGAATTGACGTCGCACACGGCGGGAAATAGTACACGAGCTCAAGAATGGATCGGGGAAGATATGGCCGAAGCAGCGGAAAATATTTTGCGACATGGAAAACTCCAGACGATTCCTGCCGATGGGACTTCTCTTCAGACGGATATTCCAAACGAAGCTCGTCGTTTGATTATTTTTAATGAGGATGAACAGGGTATGGCGAAAGCGTTGGTAACAGCTCTTGCCGACCAGGGGCTCAATAGTCATCGTGCACCGATTGTCGTGGGACGGATTTTTCGAAAATTAGAACTCGATATTCAGGCCTTTGATCTTACCAATGGAGCGCCTCAGGAAGTGCTTATAAAAGTGCTGGCCGCACTGGAGTCTTTACCTGAAGATGTCGCGGGGAAAGTGAAGCGTGCTTTAGTCTACTAGGCGAAGTAGCGCTCTCGAACCAAGTTTTTGAGTTCTGAAATTTTGATACGTTCTTGTTTCATCGTGTCGCGATCTCGGATCGTCACGGTGTCGTCTTCGAGCGTATCGTAATCAACCGTTACGCAGACAGGCGTTCCTATCTCGTCTTGGCGTCGGTAACGTTTTCCGATGGCGCCTGATTTATCAAACTCACAGTTTCCTAAGGATTGAAGATCTTTGAATATTTCATGTGCTTTTTCGGAGAGGCCGTCTTTTTTCATCAGGGGCAGGATAGCCACTTTGACCGGAGCGAGCTTGGATGTGATCTTCATGACGGTGCGCTCGGATCCATCTTCAAGTTTTTCTTCGGTGTAGGCTTCGCACAGGACGGCTAGAATAGTCCGATCAAGTCCCCATGTGGGTTCGATGACATGGGGAATGAATCGTTCGCCAGTGGCATCATCAAAATATTCGAGTTTCTTTCCGGAATGTTCTTGGTGTTGAGTCAGATCAAAATTGGTTCGGTAGGCTAATCCGTACAATTCTTTTTTTCCAAAAGGAAAATCAAATTCTAAATCTACTGTGCGCTTAGAATAGTGTGAAAGTTTTTCTTGCGCGTGTTCAAGTTCATGGACGTGCTCAGCTTTGAGGCCAATCGTATCACACCAGTCTTTCATGCGACCGAGCCAGGCTTCGAAAACTTCTTTCCACTGTTCTTCGCGGATGAAGTATTCAATTTCCATTTGTTCAAATTCCAGCCGACGGAAGATAAAGTTTCCCGGTGTGATTTCGTTTCGAAAAGCTTTTCCTTGTTGGGCAATCCCAAAAGGAAGTTTGACGCGCATAGAATCCAGAATGTTTTTGTATTCCAGAAACATCGCTTGGGCGGTCTCAGGTCGGAGATAGGCGGTTGCTCCGGCTCCAGTTTTAGCCATTTGAGTCGAAAACATCTGACTGAATTTTCGGACGTCCGAGAGATCTGTTTTGCCACACTTTGTGCATTTAAGGTTGTTGTCTTTGATGATTTTAGTCACTTCTTCATCGGGCAATCCTTCGCAGTCTTGGCCCAAAGCATCTTCGACCAGATGATCGGCGCGAAATCTTGCTTGGCAATTTTTGCAGTCGACGAGTTGGTCATTGAATCCACCGACGTGTCCACTGGCTTCCCAGGTTTTGGGATGCAAGATGATGTCTGCATCGATACCCACGACGTCTTCTCTGTTTTGGACAAAGGTCTGCCACCAGAGGTCTTTGATGTTCTTTTTGAGTTCGGCTCCGTAGGGGCCATACGTATAAGAGTTCCCAAATCCTCCGTAGATTTCTGATCCAGGGTATACAAATCCACGACGTTTACAGAGCGCGATAATTTTATCCATATGAAAAAGATTACTTAAGTTCAGCCTCTACGGCTGCTTCGAAAGCATCGGGGCCAATGGCTCCGGGCATAATCTGCGTACCAATGAAAAGCGCTGGGGTTCCGGTGACGCCGTACTCCCCTCCTTCGTTCATGTCTTCACGAATTTCAGCATCCCCGACTTTGTCAGCGAGACAGCTGGCAAAACTTTCACCATCAAGATCAACTTTTTGAGCGAGTGTTTTGAAAAACTCGGTATTGATGGCGTCGCCTTTTTTGCTCCAGGTTGCCTGTTCATCAAAAAGTTCATCGTGAAAACTCCAATATTTTTCATGATCTCCGGTTTCAAGTGCGCAATTTGCTGCGCGGTGGGCGAGCATAGCATCTGCATGAAACCCAAGGGGAAAGTCTTTCATGTAGTAGGTAATCTTACCTTCTTTTATAAGTCTTTGGATCAGGTCTTTGTTTTGGTCATGAAGTCTTTTGCAGTAAGGACATTGATAGTCGGTGAATTCGATAACGCTTACTTTCCCATTTCCTTGGCGCGGTTCTTCGGCGAGATCAAAAGAAGGTGGTTCTATAAATTTTCCGATGCGAAAGTTTACTTTCTTTGAGTCGACTAAGTACTGTCCTTCTTTTTCTTGTACAACGGCTTGAATTTGAACATTGGCGAGTGCCAAGAGTCCGTCTTTGGTGAAGGTTGAAAATCCATCTCCTAATACATAGGCGGGTAATCCCTTCAAGCCGAAGCGTTCTTTGATGGCACTTCCTTCCTCGGAGTTGATATCAACATTCCGCACGAGCATTGCGGGGGTAAAGACTTGTTTAAGGGTTGCGATACTTTGCGTTGGGTTGCAACTTGATCCACATGTCGGATCATTGAGTATGAGAAGTTCTACAGGGTTTCCGTCTACGGGGATCCATGTTTTCCCTTCGTGCGTTGCAAATTGATTTTCTTCCGAGAGGGTGGCTAAGAAATCGTCTTTCAGTTTGTCGACGGTCACACAGGTCTGTCCATTGGGAAGACGGACGGTGCTGGCATCTTCCATTGAAAGATCTTGACTACCAGAGTTAAGAGGTTGGTAGACTAAGCTTCCGATCAAAAGACCAGAGAGCAATACTACTAAGGCGCCGAGAACGTTTGTTTTAGATTGAGACATTTAAAAAAAGAGAGGCTCTCTTATGTATACTATATAATAAGTATTAAGAGCTTATAAAATATGATTATCCACCACAAGAACCACTGGGGCCAGCGCCCAAAGAAGCGGTCTGTGAACTTGCCATAAATTGGATGGGAGCAATGCTTACTTCTTGGTACTGGAAAGCTTGTGCCTGAACCACTTGTGACTGAAGGACAAAGCCTAAAAGGATTCCTACCACCCCGGTGCCGATATAAAGAGGAGTTTTCATATGCTCAGGGATTGTAAAGTCCCCTATTGAAAAAGCAACGGAAAAGAGTTGAAAACATTGCGCTGGTGTGCTACAATGAAAGGAATTGATTATTTTACTTTTCTTGATCCATGTCTGACGCAGAAATTATCCAAAAACTATCGACCAGCCTTCG
Source organism: Patescibacteria group bacterium UBA4473 (assembly GCA_002389285.1). Taxonomy (GTDB): domain Bacteria; phylum Patescibacteriota; class Gracilibacteria; order UBA4473; family UBA4473; genus UBA4473. Next base: position 6,395 of record DGOF01000027.1, on the reverse strand, counting down.
TTCGGCGACGGCCTCTCTTGCCTCGGCTGAGAAATGGTTGTCCGTATTAGCCGGAGAAGAAGGGGTTGAGATAAATCCTTTAAAAGGTGAAATTAAATATTCTGCTTCGGTGAGAGTCGAGGAGGCTGAGGATGATGACTCTCAGGTTATTGAAGGAGTCTTTGATGGACAAAATATGTTGGGAAGTGATGAGAGTTTGTATCCGGTTCCTGCCAACTATGCATCAAAATCAAAATTGGTCGAAGGCGATCAACTTAAATTGACTATTCAGCCCAACGGGGCTTTTATTTATAAGCAGATTGAGCAGATAGAAAGACAGCTTGTAACAGGGAAATTGATTTTAGAAGGATCTCAGTATCAGGTATTAGCGGATGATGGGAAGGTCTATAAGGTCCTTTATGCATCGGTTACTTTTTTTCGTGCGCAGGTGGGAAATACGGTTACGATCATTCTTCCAGCCGGCCAAGAGGCTACTTGGGGGGCGATTGAAAACGTTCTTCCTGTAACGCAGGTGTAAGTTTCTAAATGAAGGAAGCTTTATTTCGGTGTGGCGCGTTTTTTTCGGTGTGTTATAATTCTGTCATGAAGAAAATTCTTGGATTATTTTGCTTGTGCCTCCCGTTGTCGGTAAGTGCTTTTTCTGATCAGGCGTCTATCCCCTCTTGGGCGACCCAGAGTATTGATACTTTGGTTGAATCGGGTGTTTTTTCTGGAAATCCTGATGGAACCTTTGCTCCGTTGAGACCTTTGAATCGAGCGGAGTTTTGCAAGCTTCTTGCACAGGCTACCTATACTGACTTATATGAGGATCAAATTGAAAGTTTCCCCGATGTTCAGTATGACGATTGGTTTTTTCCTTATGTTGAAACGGCCAAACAAGAAGGTTGGTTGGCCGGTTATCCTGATGGACGCTTTCGTCCTGAAAACACTATTAACCGTGCCGAAGTCGCCAAAATTTTAAGTGCAGTCTTGGCTTTGCCGGAAGAAAGTCCTCAGGCGGGGGAAGAATGGTTCGAGCCTTATTTTCGAGCTTTAGATTCTGTGGATCTTTTGGCCCATGGATCGGAGATAGATTCTACGAAAGCGGCATTAAACCCAACGCGTGCGGAAATTGCAGAGCAATTGTTTCGCTTTCAAGAATATTTGATGCGTTCGGATGAGAAAGCCTCGGAAGATGATATGGAAGCATCCTTGTTGGAAGAAGAAGTTTTGGAAATGGAGGAAGTCTTTGAAGCTCCTGTGGTGGAGCGGAAGATAAACCCGGATGATTACGTAGCGCCTGCCGCGCCGGTATCGAAGATTAGTGGCAATGCTGGGGATTTAAAAATTACAAAGGACTCACAATTACAACGGAGTTACGAGGTTTCGGCGGGGGCTTCTAGCGTCAAAGCGCATTCGCTCTTCTTTTCGGTTCAGGGCTCTCCTGTAGAAGTTAAATCGATCCAATTTCGTCGGGTGGGAAATGGAAGCTCCGATGATTTTGATCATGTTTGGATTGAAGTGGATGGCGTTACACGCTCGGAAAAAGTTTTCGTTTCATCTGATGACCTGGCTGATATTGTGTTTAGCACGCCGCTGACCGTTCGTTCCGGCATTCATAATATTACGCTTTGGGTAGACGTTGCTGCCGATGCAGGAGTGAGCAGTTCTCGTTTTGTTCTCTTTCTTCCCGAATGGATTGGGGCCAATGCTCAAAATCGTATGGGATTCTTCCCTTTTGGAGGAGCTGATATTGTGATCAAGCCTTAATGCGTGTTTTCTGTGTTTTGAAGATTCGTTGAGACCCTCTCTTTTTATGGTTGAGCCCCTTGCAATAACTTGCTTTTTTTGGTATACTTAAGGGAATAATTTTGTATTAACATGGCTATTTCGGACCCAAATCAACCGGTTTCGGCAACCTCACAAAAAGCTCCTCAGTCACTGGGAAAGGAAACGAAGTCTTCATTGGCTGCATCTCGTCGTATGCCCTGGTGGATCCTGCTTTGTAAGTATTTTTCGATCTTCTTGTTTCTGGCCAATGTATTGATTTTTCTTTGGTTGAAAGCGGATATGAATATGGATAATCAAATTTTGGCGCCTTTTGGTCTCCAGGAAAATACGGGTCAGCGGTACGAACGATATTCTCAACAAAAGGAAAGTCTTGAAAAAAAAGAAAGAAAATTGATCCGCGAAAAATCTATTCTTAATAAAAAGATTAAGCAGGAAGATTATACGCGACACAGCGAAACGATAAAAACTCTTCAAGCCGATCAATTTCAATGGTTTGATGAAATGAATGATGAGGGGGAACTTGTTTTTGGAATTCTTGATGCGCCTCGTCGCATTCAGCATTATTTCAATTCTCTCTCTTATCGAAATACGTACCTTTCTGGAAATGAAATTTCGGTGAGCAATGTTTCTGCTACACGACACAAGCTATCCTTTGGATCTAAACTTTCGAATATTTATGGACAGGTGTTTTATTTGAATGTTGAATTCCTTGATATTATGAATGCGCATCCTCGTTTGAAAAATGGATTGGTTCGTAATTTCTCACGACAAAAAGATAGTGATGAAACGGACTCAACAACACTTTCGTTGAGTTTTGATATTCAGGGATTGGAAGAAGTTGATCCGGATGATCGACGTTTCCAAGATTATAAAAATTGGTTTGATAAAATCTTAGCTCAGTAAATTATCATGAAAATTGCACAAGACTCGGCTTCAACAAAGACTCATTCTTTTCGTCGTGATCGACAACGATCGACGCTTGTCTCATGGCTTGTTCTTTTGGTTCTTGTGGGCTGGTGGACAAATTTTTCACTCGTTCCTGAAGTTACTAATTGGGTAATGCAGGTCAGAACACTTCAGACATCAGAAGGCTTTCTTCAAAACTTAGAAAAAGTAGTTCAACAAACTGAGGGACAAGTGGCTTCCATTAATGATGAGTTTGAATCTTTGGCGAGAGAGCCTTTGGCCCAAGAAACAAGACTCTTTCCTCCCCATCTCGAAGTGGGAACGATTGCCAAGACGCTCGAGTTTTATGCTATTATGGCCGAAGCTTTGGATACGACTCGTTATACGTCTCGTTTTGAACTTCACTCTTTGAATTTTGGTGAAACGCAGATGGTTCAAAATGCTATTTATAAGGAGACGCCTATGACTTTGAATCTCTTGGTCGATGAAAGAAATCTTCGAACGTTTGTGAAATATCTTCAATCAGGCGTCCTTCCGGAACGACTGAAGCGCGTCCAGCCAACGTACAAAGATGCTCATCAGTTCTTAACCGAACATGCGCTTCCTTTGATTCATATTGATTCTATTCGTTTAGGCGATCCTTCTGTAGATGAAAAAACGGAAAGTTCGTTTTATTCCGTCCAAATTATGGCGCGACTTTTTTCTCAATAATTTTCCTTTTTTATTATGCCTAACGAGAAGCTTCAAAAACTCCAGGAAAGTATTGTCATCGGAAATGTTCCGATGATAATCGAATCTATGATGGCGTTAGCCCTGGAAAAAAGCGCTTCCGACATCCATATTGAACCGCACAAAAGTACGGTTCAGCTTCGTTATCGTGTGGACGGTGTTTTGGGGGTTGTCCTTGAGTATCCACTCAATCTTCACCCGGCGCTTGTCTCAAAAATTAAGATTATGTCGAATTTAAAGATTGATGAATCACGGATTCCTCAGGATGGTCGTATTACAACTTTTATTGAAAATATTGAAGTTGATCTTCGTGTTTCTACGCTTCCGACTTCGGCCGGAGAAAAAATTGTTATGCGAATGATCGATAAATCAAAAAAGATTCCTTCGGTTGAACACTTGGGACTTGTTGGGTATAACTACAAGCTTTTTCTTGATTCTATTACTCAGCCAAATGGTATTATTTTAACGTCAGGTCCTACGGGATCAGGAAAAACGACGACGATGTATGCGGCGATGGGATACTTGAACACTCCCGAAAAAAACATCATGACGTTTGAAGATCCTATTGAAAACCAAATGGAAGGTTTAAATCAGAGTCAGATTCGTTCTGATATTGGATATACTTTTGCGAATGGTCTTCGAACGGCTTTGCGACAAGATCCTGATATTATTATGGTGGGAGAAATCCGTGACCGTGAAACTATTGATATTGCTATTGAAGCGAGTCTTACCGGACATCTTGTGCTTTCTACTATTCATACAAACTCTGCGGTTGAAACCATTACGCGTATTTTGAACATGAAAGTTCCCGACTTTTTGTTGGTGGCTTCCGTGAATTTGATCATTGCACAACGCTTGGCTCGCAAACTTTGTGACCATTGTAAAGTTGCTCGTCCTCCCAGTGCGGATGCTCAGAAGCGAATTCAAGAAGCGTTTAATTCTTTTACGCCGGATCAAAGTTTTGATATGGCTCTTTTGAATGATCCTATTATGTATGAACCGGCTTCTGATGGTTGTGAGCACTGTGATAACCTTGGATACAAGGGTCGAATTGGTATCTATGAAGTTCTTCGTATGAGTGAGAAAGTGAAAAAAGGTATTCTGGAAGGCCTTCCTGGATTTGAGATACAACGTATTGCTTCGGAAGAAGGAATGTTGACGCTCGAACAAGATGGTTTGATGAAAGCGCTTCAGGGGCAAACTTCCCTGGAGGAAGTTTATAAACTTATTAAACGATAAACTCTATGCCTGAAAATCAACCGGAACTCAGTATCGATAATATCTTGCAAAAGGTTAAAACAAAATCTAAACGAACTAATCAACAAAAGGGCGTGGATGATATTGTGCTAGAACTTCGTTCCGACGAAGAAAATGAAGTGGCCGCGGTGTCGGCTCAAAAATTAAATTTGGCGGACTTCTTTCGCCTTTCTAATGAATGGTTGATTGAACGATCAGGTGTTTCTCTTCGTGAAAAATTAGAATTTGTAGAACTTTTAGCGACGGTTATTAATGCGGGAGTTTCGGTTAATGAATCTTTGCAATTACTTCGTGGACAAACTAAAAATCCCAAATTAAAAAATGTTATTTTGGATCTTCAGGCACGTATTGAGGATGGGTATAGTTTGGCTGATGCTATGCGTAAAAATGATGATGTTTTTGATGAAGCGACTTGCGCGATTATTCAGGCAGGAGAAAAATCAGGAAAACTTATTGAAGTTCTTATGGAGCTTTCCAATCAATATTCACGTTTGTATACACTCAAACGAAGTGTAATGTCGGTTATGCTTTATCCAGTCATTGTCTTTTCGGTAATGATTCTGCTTTCTATTGTGGTGATTATGTTTGTGATTCCTCGTATGGCTACGCTCTTTGGAGGGGCCGAGAACTTACCAACCATTACAAAACTTTTCTTGAATACGAGTGATTTCATGCTGAATCAGTATGTGTTTATTTTTGTAGCCTTGGTTACCATTTTCATGGTGACGCAGGCCTGGACGAAATCTTCTGTGGGGAAAATGCAGTGGGCGCTTATGAAGCTTAATATCCCCTTCTTTGGTTCGATTTTGAAAGGAATGATCTTGAGTCGAGTGACTCGTATTTTCGGATTTTTGATTAGTTCCGGAGTTCCGATTATTGAAAGTCTCCGTATTGCTTCGGCTATTGCGGAAAACCCTATCTATCAGGAAAAACTTATTTTAGCCGCGGATGATTTGGGAAAAGGAATTCCTATTGCTGAAAACTTATCAGACAATGAGAAGCTTTTTCCTCGGATGCTTGTGAATATGATTTCTGTGGGAGAAAAAAGTGCTTCCCTTGAAACCGTTATGAGTAAGGTGGCAGATTTCTATGACACCGAAACACAGAGGAAGATTAAAAATCTATCCAAAGTTATGGAACCTTTTATCTTAGCGTTTATTGCCGTTGGTGTTGTCTTGATGCTCTTGGCGGTGTATATGCCGATCCTACAAATGAACGAGCATATTTTGGGATAGAAAAATTGTCTGAACCCGGATCTGTAGGATTAAGGGATGGATTTGATGTAGCCTTTCGCATAGACAGCCTCTCTCTCAACCCAGGCTACGCTAAAGCTACGCCGGGCAGGCCGCATATTTATCTTCTCGTTCAACCGCCAATTTCACCTCATAGATTAGTTTTTCGAATGCTTCGATCAGGATCACCGGAATTTTTTCTCTAAATTCTTCATACATGGGCAAGAAGTATTTTTTCATGTGCGTGATCTTTTTTTGTCTTCGTTCAAGATTTAATCCGTACAGCGTCTGCAAATTATCCAGCTGATCGTTCAGTTTAATCACTAAAATTTCAGGATATTTTCTAGCGCCTTGAGCTATTTTTTCGGCATAATGCTTGGCGCGTTCGCCGTTTTGGCCGAAATACCCTTTATCGTCTTTGGATAAAAAATACACCATCAACGCGATATCCGTCCCAAACTTGTTTTCAATATCCGAATACGAAACAGTAGTGTCCTCCGC
>DGOF01000038.1 GCA_002389285.1 Patescibacteria group bacterium UBA4473 | reverse complement strand
TTTGATATTGATGCCAATGGTATCTTGTCGGTCAAAGCGACGGACAAAGCTACCAATAAAGAACAGTCTATTCGGATCGAAGGATCGGGGGGGTTGTCTGATGACGAAATCGAAACGATGAAAAAAGAAGCCGAAGAAAATGCAGAAAAAGATAAAGAACGGAAAGAGTCTGTTGAGGCTCGGAATCATCTGGACAGTCTGGTGTACCAGGCAGAAAAGACGGTCAAAGAGGCTCAGGACCTGAAAAAAGATGAACTTGAAGAGACAACCAAATCCGTCGAAGATGCGCTTCCAGATGCGAAAAAGGTATTGGAAAATAATGAGGCATCGAAAGATGAGTTAAGCACGGCAGGCGAAACACTGGGCGCTATTCTCATGGAACTGGGCAAAAAAATGCACGAAGCTGGCCACGATCCTGAAGCAGCTGCGGGCGAAAAAGCCGGTGAAGAATTCGGAGAAAAAGAAATTCCTGCTGATGATTCAGCTGATAAGAAAAAAGCGAAAGACGTGGACTTTGAGGAGGAGGGGAAGGAGGAAGAGAAGAAGTAAGTGTTTGAATTTGGATTTTCTTGTAGTGACCTCGCCGTTTGGCGGGGTCATTTTTTTATCCGCGATAGCGGTCATTTGTCATCCCGGGCGATTAGACCCGGGACCCAGTTGCATAGACGGCTTCTCTCTCAACCCAGGCTATGCTAAAGCTACGCAGGGCAGGCCCTTTATAACTGCATAACATTCCTCCCGTTCTACCGCGATCTTCACCTCCCGCAGCAACTTTTCAAACGCCTCGATAAAGATCACCGGAATCTTTTCCCGAAATTCTTCGTACATCGGCAAGAAATACTTTTTCATGTGCGTAATCTTTTTTTGTCGACGCTCAAGATTCAGACCATACAACGTCTGAAGATTGTCTAACTGATCGTTTAATTTAATGATTAAAATCTCAGGATACTTGCGTGCGCCCTGGGCTATTTTTTCGGCATAATGTTTCGCGCGTTCTCCATTTTGTCCGAAATATCCCTTATCGTCTTTCGATAAAAAATACACAATCAGGGCGATATCCGTCCCAAACTTGTTTTCGATATCTGAATACGAAACAGCAGTGTCCTCCGCGAGATCGTGGAGGAAACCCACCGTTAAGATCTCCTCGCTCATCCCCAGTCCTTCAAGGTTCTCCATAATCCTCAGAGGATGAGCGATAAAATCTTCTCCCGTTTCACGTTTTTGATCGTGATGATGTTTCGCGGCGAAAGCGATGGCGTGATGGAGGAGCATGTTTTTGTCGTTAAGACTAACCCTGATTCTGCACAAAAAAATCGGTTTGGCAAAGAGGTTGTGCGTAATAGCCCTTTGCTTATGTTTCCTAATACTGCTTAAATAAGCCTTTCTTAAGGCATTTTTAAATGAAAAGACTGTCTTTTCACAAAACGAACTTGCAAAAAACATAATTTCTCTACAGTTCAAGTTACTCTCGATTTTTTAAGGTTCTCTTATGGTTGAAACCTCTCTCCGCCAACTTGGGTTAAGTGATAATGAAGTGAGAATTTACCTCTCCCTTCTGCCACTCAAAAAAGCCGCCTCTTCAACCTTAGGTTATCGAACAAATCTAGAACGAAACACGGCCCGATATACTTGTCAGCAACTCGCTCGAAAGGGACTTATTGCAGAAACACAGGAAGGGAATACTCTTTTTTATAATCCAGAACCACCAGATAAAATTCTTTTTATGCTTGAAAATGCGAAAAAAGAGATTTTGCAGAAGGAGGAGCAAGCGAATCGAATTATTGGTCATTTACGAACAATGGCTGATCCAAAAACAGCTTTGCCCAAGGTGCGTTTCTTTGAGGGAGAAGATGGAATTATCGAAATGTTTGAGGATGTTCTTAAAGAGAATAAGCCACTTTATGGGGCGGTTACTATTCCCAAAGACCTTCCTCAAAAAATATTGGATTACAAAGAGAAAATCTATTACCCAAAGAAAAAAGAACTGTTTTTTCCAACGTGGGGCATCTTTAGTGATGATAAACAGACGAAAGGCCTGCAAAAACTGGATCATCAGGTAAACCGACAATCATTACTTGTGCCTGCCGATGAGTTTCCGATTGAAATCTGTTATCACATCTATGGCAACAAGGTTTCTTTTTACTCTTATGCGCCAGGCGACATGACTGGGGTTATTATAGAAAATGAGCATATTCGAAAAACGCAGATGTCGATTTTTAAGATGGCGTGGGAATTTGCGAAAACACTTCCTGAGAACAAAAAAAAGCGTGACATTTCATTGGAAGTCCTTTAGTGTCCAGGCGGAATCTCCTCCGGCACAATGCCTCCATCCAAATTTGAAGACCATTTCTCTGCCCATTCGGCAGATTATCATCGGCACAGACCTAGCTGTCCGCCGGAACTTTTGCGGCATTTAAGTGCTCTCTGTGAGAAACATTTGGTGACGGTTGATTGCGGAACAGGGAATGGGCAAGTGGTACAATGTTCGGCCGAGCATTTTACACAAGCTATTGGTATTGATGCAAGTCGTGCACAGCTTTCTGAGGCAGAAGAAGGGGCTAACATTGAATATCGACACGGTGTTGCAGAAGCGCTTCCTGTGGAAGCAGATTCGGTTGACCTTGTGACAGCATCCAAAGCTTTTCACTGGTTTAACCGCCCTCGAGTACTTGCCGAAATACAACGTATTTTGCGATCAGGAGGAATTATGGCACTTTGGAACACTGGTTTCCCTAAAATTGTAGAAGCGCCTGGCGCATTGGAAGAACTTCGCGAAGGAAAACTCGGAAAATATTGGCCACAAGCTCGACAAGATGTAACCCAAGACTGGTATCAGAACTTAGATCTCCCATCTGGATTTCAGGATATCACCCCCATCATAAATACGGTCACTGCCGTTCACTATGATCTGGAACAGTTGCTTGGATGGATTAGTACTTGGTCTTCCACTCAAAACTTTGTAGATGAACATGGAATTGATCCAACGGATGAATTTAAACAGCAAGTGTCAGCGGCCCTTTCAGAATATGGTCAAGTCACGGTTCGATCAGGAGTTGAAATGAAGGTAGGACGAAAGGATTAGTCACCACTGGGTCCCGGGTCTAATCGCCCGGGATGACAAAGTGTTGTCATGTATGTCTAGATTTTAATCTAGATTAAAATTTATAATTAATTATATAATTCATATGTTTAAGTCAGTGGCAGAGTGCGATCCTGAAGATGTGTGTTTTAGAGGAAGGTGTGCAACTTGTTATGAGGGCGCATTGCGATGCGCCCCTACAAAGTTCTATTAAAACCTCTTTAACCTCGTAGATTATCTGAACTGGTTTTTCTTATTTTTTCGGGGCGAAGATTGGCTACTTGGTCGGCGATGCCTTGTTCGAGAGAGACAGAAGGCTTGTAGCCTAAAATTTCTGAAATTTTGTTAATGTCTGAGTGTTGGCCGTGAATGTAGCCTTCTTTGACCGGATTGGGGATGTATTCCGGTTCTTGGGTGATGTTCATCGCCTTCTGAATGCCTTTCACGATGTCATTGAGGCTTGCACTGTTACCGGTTCCGATATTGAAGACTTCGTTGCCAAGAGGTTTTTCGTGTTGAATGGCTAATGTTAATCCGGCGACGACGTCTTTGACATTCGTGAAATCTCGAAATTGTTCACCCGTGCCGTAGATGATGGGTGCTTTGTCTCGGGCATAATCCCAGATGAATTGGGAGATAATGTTCGCGTAGGCGCCTTTGGCTTCTTCGTTGGGTCCGTAGACGGACATAAATCGAAAACCAATCGTCTCTATTTCTGGATAGACGCGGTTGTAGCATTCGGCGCAGTGTTCGTAGGCAAATTTGGTTACCGCGTAGTGATTGAGCGGATGGACGTGTTGGTCTTCGAGAAGGGGGAGTGGATTGTTACCGTAGAGCGATGAGGTTGAGGCGTAGAGGAACTTTTTGGCGCCGGCTTTGCGGGCAAACTCAAGGGCTCTACAGAAGCTCTCGATCGAATTTACGTACCCATCGACAAAGCCGTCTTCCATAAACATAGGCGCGGAAGAAGTGCCGGCGAGATGAAGTACGGCATCAAATTGTTTTCCGCATTTTTCTAAGTCTTCTAATTTGCAGGCATCGCCCTGAATAAATTTTATTTTTGAATCAAGATTTTCTGCGTCGCCGAGAAATAAATTATCAAGGGCTACAATTTCAAACTTGTCTTGATTGAGATTGCAAAAATTAGAGCCGATAAATCCCGCTCCACCGGTAACGAGAATACGAGGCTTCATTCGGTTGGAGTTGTTTCAGGTGTTGGATCGGGAGTGGTTTCTTCTACCGGTGTTTCTTCTTCAACCGGCGTTGTCGGTTCTTCCACTGGAGGCGTTTCTTCTGCTGGAGTTTCTGCTTCTGCAGGAACGATGACTTCTTCAGTCGGGGGCTCTTCTTCCACAATAGGTTCCACAATGGGTTCTACTATTTCTACGGTTTCTTCGATGATGGGTTCAGTTATTTCTTCTGTAATTTCTACGACGGGTTCTTCTTGTGCAGCGGCTTCTGCTTCGAGGGCTTCAAGTGCGGCGGCGGCTTCTTCTGTTTGTTTTGTTTCGAGGGCGGTTTGAAGGGTGGTTAATTTTGTTTCAAGCTCATTCCAGCTGGTGGCAGTTTCGAGTGCGATAGTCATTTTTTGAATATAGCCTTCATCCTCACGGCCGCTGTAGAGATATTTGCTTTCGTTCCAAGCTTTGTAGTGATTCCGGGCTTTGGAATTAAAATAGTCATTGAGAGATCGACTGACATAGCGTCTGTTTACATCGGTGTCTTCTTGGAATGATTTTTGTAAAAGATCTAAGGCGCCCGGTTGAACATTTACAAAGGCGGTTGAGTCAAAGCGTGGTTGAGATTCTTGAACGGGGTCTGTCGTCGTATCCTGAATCCGTTGGATCAGCTGTTGGGCGTCTTCTGCTCCCTGAAAAATACGAGTTAATTTTTTGGGAAATGATTTTTCGGATTGACCGGTGACGAAGTAGTTTTCATCGGGGAGGGTGGCCCAATCAAGAGGAAACTGTTCTTTAAAAGTATTGGCAATTTGTCGGACGACCTGAACACGGATCGTTTTATTGATGCCATCACGACGTTCTTGTTCGGCGAGGCGAATAGATGTGTTAAAGGTGTCGGCACGAAACGTTAAGAAGGTTTCATCGAAACTATCTTCAAATAATTTTTCGATTTCTTCGGTTTGTGTTGGTTCAGGGATCGTGTTGGGGGTGTCGGGTGTATTCGTGGTTGTTGGTGTGGGCTGTTTTTTTATGGCTTGTACGGCCGCGAGAATCTTGGTCGCGGTCTGTGGCGACTGTTGGGTAATAATTTCTGAGGCTAAAGTACTGGTGGATTCGTCATCACTGGCGATGGCGGCCGCAGCAATGCGGAGATCGGCGCGGGTTAATACTTTGGGGGGCTCGTAGAGATTAGTGGTGGTGGTGAGGACGCCGTTGGCATCGACAATCAGAGGAATGAGTTTAAAATCTCGGGTTTCATTC
>DGOF01000007.1 GCA_002389285.1 Patescibacteria group bacterium UBA4473 | reverse complement strand
CGCGAGAATCTTGGTCGCGGTCTGTGGCGACTGTTGGGTAATAATTTCTGAGGCTAAAGTACTGGTGGATTCGTCATCACTGGCGATGGCGGCCGCAGCAATGCGGAGATCGGCGCGGGTTAATACTTTGGGGGGCTCGTAGAGATTAGTGGTGGTGGTGAGGACGCCGTTGGCATCGACAATCAGAGGAATGAGTTTAAAATCTCGGGTTTCATTCGTTTGGATTGTGTCGGCATTTTTTCCTGATTCAATAAGGTTTTTAGCTAAATTAGAGGTGGAACTCAGATAAAGGTCCTTCGTCAGGAGAAGAAAAATACGATCTTTGTTCCGGTCCAAGATCATAACATTGGCCCCTACGGCAGAATTAGATCCTTGGGTGAGTTGTTCGAAAGGAAGCTTGTCGTAGGGGACGCCTGTTTCAAACGCAATGGTTTCATTGATCTGTTTAATTTTTTCTTGAACACCAATGAGACGCGCTACAATTGGTTTGGCCCCTCCAAATCCTGATGGAATGGTAGGAAAAATGTACCAAGCATAGAGGGCGGTCCAGGGAATCAAGATTAAAATAGCGATTTGTTCAAATCGTTTTTGAAAAAGTGTTTTTTTTCGTTTCGTTCGTTTTTTCTTGCCGTGCTTGAGTTTCCAAGCGACCTTATGTAGGGCTAAGAAAAGCAAAAAGGGGAGACTGCTAATAATACTAAAGGTGAAGCCCATAAACATATAACGGAGCTTCAAAAGTTCAAACTCAAAGATATTGAGTGAGGTGAGGTAGATGTTAAAAACAAAAGTCCCCACAACATAAAAAATCATAAGAAGGGTGACGAAATATTTCGCCCCCTTCCTTTCGAGATATTCATCGATTTCACGCATTTATTTCTTTTTTGGAGCNNGGAGCTGCTTTCTTCTTGGGAGCTGCTTTTTTCTTTGCAGGCGCCTTTTTGGTGGCTTTTTCTACCACTTTGTCTTTGGTTTCTACGACTTTTTGTTTGAGGGTGCTGGCCGCTTCTTTTGCACTTTGAGAAAGTTCGTTGAGTTCTTTTTCAACGGCTCCGGAAGCATCGACCCCGAGTTCTTTTGCTTTTGCGGCAAGCGCTTTGAGTTTGTCTTTGCTAGAGGTCATAGCATTTTGAATTTCGGGCGATTCATCGAACCAAGTTTTGAGTTCTTTGTAGGCATTCATGTCTACTTTTTTCAATTCGGTAAAGAAATCTTTGACCGGAGCTTTCGATTTTTTAAGTTTTGCTCGAAATTCTTTGCCGGGGTTTTGTGCGAAGAGAAGTCCGTAAACGGCGCCGATACTTATGGTAAAGAGGAATTTTGCTATTTTGTTCATAGAAGAAAGGGGAAAGGAAAAAATCTTTAGGAGTTTACAGCGGTCTTCTTTTTTTGTAAACTTCCGCTTGCCTAATATTTACGTAATCTTTTTTCATGAGTGATTCAACCAATGTCGTCATTATCTGTGGATCGGAATCAGATTTTCCTTTCGCGGAAGAAATCAAATCTCCCTTAGAAGCCTCCGGTTGGTCGGTTGAGCTTTTTGCGGCTTCGGCGCATAAGCAAGCGAAGCGAGGTATGGAAATATTAGAACAGTTCGGGAGTGATCCTAAGCTTATTTTTATCACGATTGCAGGACGTTCGAATGCTTTGTCTGGGTTTGTGGCGGGTAATTCACAAAACATTACGATTGCATGTCCTCCTTTCAAAACGACAGCTGATTATTTAGTAGATATTCATTCGACGATGCGCATGCCTTCTAAGACCCCTACTTTGACGGTGTTAGATCCTAAAAACTGTGCCATGGCGGTCGATCGAATTCTCCGTTCACAACGGTCTTAACCCTTTTCCCTTTTTATGCCGAAAATTTACACGGCCCCTTCCGGAGTTCGAGATTTGCTTCCAGACGATCATGACTTTTTTACGTTTATTAAAAAGGTCATTCGTCATCGTTTTCGTCAGTCAGGATTTCGACGTATTTCCCCAGCCATGATCGAAGATCAGGGGGTGTTTGAAAGAGCTTTTGGAGCGAACTCAAGTTTAATGGGTCAGTTATATGACTTTGAAGATCGTCAGGGGCGACATCTTTCGCTTCGTCCAGATATTATGACGGGGGTTATTCGATCTTTTATTGAACATGAGATGGATCAAGGTCCGCTTCCGGTGGAACTTTATTATGTAGAGCGTTGTTTTCGTCAGCAAAAAATAACACAGCGTAATCAGCGAGAATTTTGGCAGTTTGGATCTATGATCTTGGGGGAAGTTGATCCGTCGGTCGATGCCCAAATGATTTATTTGGGACATAGAATCCTTTCAGATCTTCGAATTCGCGAGCATGTTCAATTAAAAGTTAGTACGGTTGGGTCAGCGGAAGATAGAAAAGCGTATAGTGAGGCTTTGGCGAATTTTTATCTTGGAAAAGAGAGAAGTCTTTCTTTGGAGTCTCAGGAAAAATTAAAACAGAAACGTTATTTTGATCTTTTAAGTCCCACCAATGAGGACGAAGAAATATTGGTGAAAATGGCACCGAAGATGACAGAATTTTTATCGCCCGTCTCGAAGCAATTCTTTGATGATGTGCTGATGTATTTGGATACGTTTAATATTGAATATTCTGTCGATAATACGATCCCTCGGTCAGTTGATAATGCCTCTCATACGATTTTTGAATTTGATGAAGTCGGGAGTGGTGCCAAATTAATATCGGGAAATCGATCGGATGAACTGATTCAAAAAATGGGAGGTGGGAATTATGGAGCCGTTGGATTTTCTGCGGGTGTGGAACGGACTATTGCGTTCATGAAAAAACATGACCTGGATGTGCCTCATAAAGATGAATTGCAGATATTTGTAGCGGCTACCGGTCCGAAAGCTAAAAAACATGCCCTTCCGATTCTTGTTGAATTGCGAGAGCATGGGTTTCATGCGGTGGGCGTGCTGGGAAAAACTTCTATGAATGAACAGCTCAAACGCGCGGAGCGATTTCATGTGCCTTATGCTGTGATTATGGGAGATATTGAAGTAAAGAAAGGTGTTCTCTTAGTGAGAGACATGAAAGCGGGGACTTCAAAGCCGATGAAAGTTGAGGAACTTATTCCTTATTTGGACGGGAAATTGGGGGCGCCTTCTGTATTAGATACGACCAAAGATTTTTTGGGACATAACTAAGCCATAACAATGAGCAATAAAAAGCGCGTTTTAACGGGTATGCAGGCCAGTGGGGATCCTCATTTGGGGAATTACTTTGGCATGATGGCGAAGACGATTGAGTTTCAAAATAGTGGGGACTTTGATTGTTTTTATTTTGTGGCAGATTTGCATGCTTTTACGACGAAGCGTGATCCCGCGGTTTTTTCAAAAAATCAAGCTCGTTGTGTGATTGATTGGTTGGCATTGGGGGTTGATCCGGAGATTGCAACTTTTTATCGACAGTCAGATCTTTCGGGGCTTCATACAGAATTGACTTGGTATTTGCTCTGCCAGACGCCAATGGGACTTCTTGAACGAGCGCATAGTTTTAAAGATAAAAAAGAGCGTGGACTGGAAGCGAATGCAGGATTGTTTACTTATCCTGTGCTGATGGCGGCTGATATTTTGCTTTATGATGCTACACATGTTCCTGTAGGTGATGATCAA
>DGOF01000046.1 GCA_002389285.1 Patescibacteria group bacterium UBA4473 | reverse complement strand
TCCTGGGGCTGGAGAAGGTCCCAAGGGTTGGGCTGTTCGCCCATTAAAGTGTCACGCGAGCTGGGTTCAGAACGTCGTGAGACAGTTCGGTCTCTATCCTCCGTGTGCGTTTAGAAATTTGAGAGAAGCTGCTCCTAGTACGAGAGGACCGGAGTGGACGTTCCTCTGGTGTACCGGTTGTCGTGTCAACGGCATGGCCGGGTAGCTATGAACGGACGGGATAAACGCTGAAAGCATCTAAGTGTGAAGCCTCGCTCAAGATAAGATTTCTCTTCCCGCTTGCGGGAAATAAGTCTCCTGAGAGACTATCAGGTTGATAGGCTGCAGGTGTAAGCCCAGCAATGGGTTCAGCCGAGCAGTACTAATCAGACGAACGAATTTTTTTCATTTCCTCAGATAGTTCATCTTTTGATGGACAATAGATAGAAAATATAACTAAAAAAGGTTTTATGTTGGTATCTCTAGCGGTGGGGGTACACCTGTTTCCATTCCGAACACAGAAGTTAAGTCCACCAGCGCCGATGATACTTGGGGATAGCCCTGGGAAAGTAGGTCGATGCCAACATAAAGCCTTTTTTAGAACTTAAAAATAACGCAAAAACAAAAAAGATCGCTGATTCATTCAGCGATCTTTTTTATATAACTTTCAAAAAATATAAACCTAAACCTGTGGTGTCGTCGGTGGTGCCGCGACAGGAGCCGGATCCGCGATAACGGCCGCTGGTACAGGAGTTGCAACGGGTGTTTCTATGGTCGGAACACCGCCCACTGTTTTTTGCGTTTGTATTTGCAAGATCACATTAGTGAAATATTTATCAAAGAAATCTTTTGAAAGTTTTAATTCAGAAAAAATGCGGTCAGTTTGTCCTTCATGGAGTTGTTTATGACCCAAGAAGAGCGTGAAATCTCCTTTAAACTGGTTAAGAGCAAGTTTGTTCAGCAAACTTTCTACGGGTAAAACGCCTTTCGCCAGTCCAACATAAGGAATATTCGCATGAACATTCGAGAGATAGACGTGTCGTAGGTTCCCGCCCAAAAATTGAACGGCTCGCATAACTTCGTCCTTACTAGACCAGAGAGCCGAAAGATCCAAGCAGACATAGCCGAGGTCTTTTAAGGCCGCCAGAGAGTTCTGTAAAGACTTGGGAAGGATCCCAAACATCGTTTCAACCGGAACATTCTTGAGATTAGATTTAAGATTATATTTCTGACAAAGTTTAGGAACAATCACCTTGAGCCATTTTTTGTACTTAAAAGCAAAGTTAGGCGCCGGTGGAAGATTGAGTGTCACGCCCGGAAATTCACGAACCGTGAGCTGAAAAGCTTCGGTGAGTTGCTCCACGTGTTTTCCATCGACAGAGAATGCTCGTACGGGCAGTTGATAGCGTTCAACCAGGCGCTTGAGGTAGTCTGGGTTTTGCGTATCCAGATTATGAGTAACGGTGATTTCAACACCATCAAACCCGGCCTGCTTCGTAAATTCGAAGAAACGTTCAAGGCCATAATGCGGAAGCGACTGTGAGTTCAGAAGAATCATGAGTGTTTTAAGTAAGATCTTCTCCTTATTATATCACAGAAAAGCCACTATAACAAGGGTTTTATCCAGTATCTTGCCTTTCTTTCAAAAAAATATTATCTTCTCTCCACAATGCCTCTTATTCTTCGCCAAGATCTTCCAGCTTTTGATCAGCTTCAAGCAGAGGGCGTTTTTATGATGGGGCTGGATCGAGCAGCGCATCAGGATATTCGCCCCTTAGAAATAGGCATTCTAAACCTTATGCCGGATAAGCTCACCACCGAGACGCAGCTGTTACGGCTTTTAGCCAGTACGCCACTGCAAATTCATGTATCATTTTTGAAGACGGCCACGTATAAACCAACGCATGTCGAACCCGGTCATTTAGAAAAATTTTACACCACCATGGAAGAGCTCTCTCATGGACTGGATGGAATTATTATCACCGGCGCACCGATCGAGCATCTGGATTTTTCAGAAGTGGCTTATTGGGAAGAATTAAAAGGCATTTTAGATTGGGCGAAGAAAAAACATGTTTTTGTGTTAGGCCTTTGTTGGGGCGCTCAAGCGGTACTCAATCACTACTATGGAATAGATAAGCACGCCCTACCCCAAAAAAAATTCGGGGTTTTTCGGCACGAACATCAGGAATCTTCGCCGCTCACGATGCACATGGATGATCGGGTTTGGGTGCCACACTCTCGTCACACCGAAGTCAGGGAAGAGGATATCAAGAATCATCCAGATCTAAGAGCCTTATTAGTCTCTCCGGAAGCGGGATTGCACTTAGTTAGTAATCAAGACGATTCAGTCGTCTGTCTTTTTGGACATGGCGAATATGATCGAGAGACTTTGGAAAAAGAATACAAAAGAGATTTAGACCAAGGCCGAACGGAAGTCCCCCTACCGGAGAACTATTATCCCGACAACAACCCAGAAAAAACGCCCTACATGAACTGGCGCGCCAACGGAACGCTTTTCTTTCGCAACTGGATTACCCAGGTCTACGAAAAAACACCGTATGAGATAGAAAAGTAGTGTTCAGATAGAAAAAATATAAAAAGAAGGGGCCCTGGTGCAAGTGCACAGTCAGGACCCGTTCTTCGTTACAGCCGGAGAGGCTTATTGCGTGTCGTCCCCCGGGAAGGGGTTTGTGTTGAGCAGGTCACGGTAGACCGGCTCGACGAATCGGGTGTCCCCAGTGTCGATGTTCAGCGCCTCCAGTTCCTCCATGTCGCCGTAGCGGAGGACGAGGGTGTCGGCCGCTTCGTGATTGATATGCGGGAACTTGTTTATTTGACCATTCGGGAAGGACATTCCATGGACGATGTGTCCGCCGGTCTGTTCGGCGAATTCCGTAATCGCATCGATCTCGTCAGTGGAAAGCTGCTGGAGCGGCAGAATTTTCATTCCAATGACGCCCGAATTGCGGTTTGCCGGATCGTCCGACTTAAGACAGAAGGTCAGTGGTTGATCCTCTTTCCTCTGCCAGTAGGGGACAGTCACTTCGCTGTTCGGCGAAATCACGTAGCCGAGGCTCTTCCCCGAAGCAGGTTGTCCCGAATCGACGCTGAGCCCGTCAAGGCTCAGGATCACGACGATGCCCAGATCGGAGCGGTAATTCCGCACCCGCAGGGCGATGGATTCGCCTGGATCAGCGTAGAGGAATGATCCTCCACTTTTCTCATGCGGGTATTCCTGCAGGATTTTGTCCCCCTCGACGAGGACCTGAAGTTCAGTTTTTCCGTTTTCTTGTTTCATGGTGGTGAGCTCCTTTTTGCTCGGTTCTAGATTGGTTTTCTCCGTTGCTGTAACGAAGAGTTATCTACCGACGTTCCATGCCAAACACGTGGTTTGGACTGGAAAACATCAGGCAGATATCTCTTCACTACAAATAGATATGTCAAAGATCAGATGCTTAATACTTGTTTTTGATAAAATGTCAAGTATTTCACTGAAAAATATGTACCGTCGGTCGGATACCAAAGCGCATCGGAAGCGTGTGTTCGCCGACCCCTGGGGAAACAAAGACCCGGTGGCCCTTCACTTCATGCCACCCGGCATCAAAGTCATGCTTGCAGGGAATGATGTATTTATAGAACTTGGGGATTCGGATCTGGCCGCCATGCGTATGGCCGCATAAAACAAGATCACTGGAAACATCCTCCGAAAATTCCAGAACCCGATCCGGGTTATGCGTGAGAATAATTTTATACGCCGCTTCATCGCGTAATAAATCTTCTCGCAATTCTCCATTCCAGCAGTCTTTTAACCCTACAATCTGCATGTTTTCATGCTGGACCACTCGATCATCAATAACAGAAATATTTAAATTTTTCAGCGTTTCATACACTTCATCGTTGAAGTTTTCCCCTCTGAGGGGCAGATCATGATTGCCCAAGACCACATGCAAAGGCGCAGTAATATTTTGCAAAGGCCGCAAGAGCTCTTCCAGATCTTCCGCACGCGTCGCGTGTACAAAGTCTCCGCCAATCAGGACTAAATCAGGAGCCTGATGATTTATTTTTTGAATAATTTTTTCTAAAAAATCAGCCTTTTTAAACGCCCCCAAATGCGGATCCGAGAAAAAAGCGATTTTATGAGGCAGGTTTTCAATTTCATGATGTTGAATTTTAATATGATAGGGCTCCCAGAACCGCATGTAGAGAAAAAGTAGATGCCAGGCCAAAAGCGCAGCATTTAAACTCGACCAGCCGGCTTCAGTGATCCACCAGATATTAAGTCCCAGGGTTATCAGAGAGAGATAACTACCGTAGTAAATAAATTTGGCGAATAAAATATACATAATGATTACAACATTAAATCGAGATTAAGAATTAGGCAATACACATCTTTTTCTTTAAAAATGAGGAGATGAATATTTTTGATATTTGGAATCAGGATAAACAGAAGCTTGAGCAACAAGCTTCGCCATCGCTGTATCTTAAGGTTCGAGAAATCTGGTTTACGAAGATGGGAAAAAATATTGGATTTGAAGAAGATGGAAAAGAAGGCTTTTTGCGTCCGGTATTAGTTCTGAAAAAAATAGGGACATTATTTTTAACGATTGCCTTAACCAGCCGAGGGAAAAAGAATCATCGATTTTATCATCACTTAAAAACAGCGGAATTTAATCTTAATAATCAAAAATATAAGAATCAATCATATGTAATCTTATCGCAGATAAAGGTTATGGATAAAAAACGTTTCACCGAAAAAATGGGGATGGTTGGAAAAGGGGAATTTAAAGCCATAAAAGAAAAGCTTAAAGAAGTGATTCTTTAAGCTTTTTTGTTGCCCCCATTTTATAGGGGGGATCCCGAAGGACATTTGTATCTTGAATATAAATTTATAATCTTCAAAAGACAAGTACTTATTCTACAGAGTTAAGATAACACGTCTTCCCCCTACGCTAAAGCTTCGGAGGACAGGCACACATTAATTCACACTTTTAAGGTAACAATCTTCACAAAGAATTTTTTCGGGTCGTTCTGAACTATAAGTAGTTTTAATTCCCGTTTCACACTCTCCACACGACCTTTCATACAGCTTTCTTGGATTTCTCAGTGCCATGCGTTTTTTATGTCTTTCATCCGCGCAGAGTCTTGGAATCGGAAGATTCATCTTCTGGTAAAATTTCAGCTCTGATTTTTGAATTTTATAATTTTTGCCAGTTTTTTCACACGTGAGAACTTCTTTCAAAATATCATCTTTCACATCAGCGATATTATCGGGAATAGAGAAGGTTTTTTTTTGATAAGATTTCCTGTCTTCAGTTCTCCACGTATAACCGCGCGCTTCGGCTGCTTCTTGTGTCAGTGGGAAATACTCTTGAGCGACCGTTTCGTTGTACGCAAAAGGGGACATCGGGGCGGGGAAAAATTCGCCCCATTCTTTTGTTTCTCGCATATGTGCGATGATTTTGTCTTTTAATTCAAAGTATTCTTCTTTGGTGTATTGTTTATTGAAGATGCAATACTGAGATTGATTGAGGCTTACACAACCCAATAAATCATGACTGTTGTTCCAACAAAACTGACTATAGGCAATATCACGGCACCCTCGAACAATAGAATGAGAACACAAGATGTTATTGGCTCCAAAGCCAATGACATGAGAATTATAAACCGATTCCAATCCCTCTAAGCAAAAATAATCTACATCCTGACAGTGATGGGCTCCATTCACTTCTGTTATATAGGCACAATTTTCCAAATTTGAACTGTAAAAACAGTTTTTTACACGAGAAGAATGAGAGAGGTGATTGCCGGAAACCTCTTCGCTTTGATAATTTTCATGTGCACGGTGAGGCTGTGTTTTGAGCCATAATTGAAAATGTTCACTGAGTTCTTTGAGTTGTTGATAGGATCCAGAGAATATATTTTTTATTTTTTCTCGTACTCTGATTTTTCCAGTGGCTGATTCATGAAATAATATTGTTTGTTGTGAAGATTTGTACAACCAAAACAGTGCTGACAGCCTATGCAGTTTTGTAAAAACATAGAAAATGAGCAGCTTTTACAGTTTTGTAGAAAACAGGATTCATAACTCTCTTGCACATCTATACATTCATAACAAAGTTCATTGCGAAAAAGGCCAAGGCTGTCGACACAGTTTTTAGAGTGCGTGATGTTGGTTGAAAAGAAGCAATCTTCATTAAGATCTGCATTTTAAAGTAAAAAACAGTTCTTGTTGGAACCTGCATAATTTACATAATCTGAATTTTCATTTTTAGAACCGATTAAATTGATATGCGGAACCCTTTGTTGCAGAGCAAAAAACTGCTCAAAAAAAGGTTTGGAAAAGTCATAATCTTGCCCATAAGTTTTGGGGTCCCAGGAATCAGAATGAAAGTAACTTTGTTCGTAAACCGGGAAAGGCGATTCTTCACGGTAAACAGAAAGAATCGGATTTCCGGTTCCGCTGCATTTTTTTTGAAAAAGATTTCTTTCATTCCGCCAAGCAAGCCGCCGCCGTTGCCGTTCTTCCTGACACAGCGTTGGCACCGGCACGCCCATCTTTTCATAAAACTTCAGATCCTCTTCAGTGATCTCAAAAGTCTGTCCGGAAACCGTGCAGGTAGCTTGCATGTAGGTTTATAAAATTCCTCCCGTTCCCATTCCTAAAAGGCCAATAATTAATCCGATCGTCCCAAACGCCATCCCGATAATCCAGAACCGCATGACGATTTGTGTTTCGGACCAGCCCTTGGCTTCGAAGTGATGGTGAATAGGCGCGATGAGGAAAAGTTTGCGTTTGAAATATTTTTTCCAAAAAAGTTGCAGAATAATCGAGAGGGTTTCGATGACAAAAACAGCACCAATGATAGCTAAAATAATAACTGCATTGGTCAGCATGGCGATCACACCCAGGGTGGCCCCGAGTGCTAAGGCGCCGGTATCGCCCATATAGATTTTGGCCGGTGGAACATTGAACCATAAGAACGCCAAAATCGAGCCGACGATGACACTACAAAATACAGACAAAATCGGCAGGCCGTAAAAATAAGCAATCACGGCAAAGACGCAGTAGGCAATGGCGAGCAGGCCGCCAGCCAATCCATCCAGTCCATCGGTGAAGTTTACCGCATTGGAAGTTCCCACGACGATAAACATAAAAAGTGGCGCATACCAAAGGCCGATATCAAAATCGCCGACACCAGGAATGTGAATGAGGGACCAGCCAAGTTTGAAAGAAAACCAGGCCGCACCTAAGAGTGAAAATATAATCAGGGACCAAAGTTTGACGCGTGCAGATAAGCCTTTTTGTCGGGTGTTTTCTTGAATATTGAGATAGTCATCGACGAGCCCCAAAAACCCAACGCTCATAAGCGTGATAATCGGTAAATAGGTTTCCCCTCGATTGAGAATGGAATTATCTACGACGCCGAAGTAGGCGAGAAGACGTGAAATAATAATGGTTAAAGTAATCGCAATTACAATTACAACGCCCCCCATGGTGGGCGTTCCGGCTTTGTGGCCATGGAGCTTTTTGAAAAGTTTTGCGACGCCTCCCGATAAACCGTCTTCTCGGATTTTTTGAGTGAGTTTATAATTCGTTACAAAGCGAATAAAGGGCGGAAAGGCTAGGTAGGCAATGACGAAACTCAGAGCCGCGTAGCCGAAGATCGTAACAAGATTGAGGATATGGAGATGGGGCATGGAGAGAGCGTAATTAGATCAGTTTCAGTTGGTCGGGGAAATGTGATCGGGAGTTCCCGAGGGTTGAGAGAAAGGCAAGGGTTGTAAAAAATCCGAGACTGATCGGTGTCATATCAAAAATAGTCGCGATCGACCCCAGAAGCAACATGCCACAGAGTAGAGGAAAGTGTCGACGGTGAATATGGCGAAAAAGTTGCCACCAAAAAGCGAGTCCCAGGGCGAGTCCAACAAATCCTGTTTGTACAAAAATATCGACAAAAATATTTTCAGAAATCAGGGCGTAATCATTATTATTTTCTGCTAAATTTTTACTTCGTGCCGCGGGGCCAATAGAGCCTAGTTGTCCAAGAACAGGATGTTTGAATCCTTTTTGAAGCGCTTCTACAGGACGCGTGATATGATCAGAGCTTCCCAGTCGTGTAAAGAAATTTTCGCGCAGATTATCATGCATACCAAAAAATCCGGTGATTAAAATAATGATTACGAGGATCGGCTTCCAGAGCTGTTTCGCAGTACGCTCGGTGTGCGTCCAGTATTTCCAAAATAAAAATCCCAACGCCACGAGGATCGCCGCGCGAGAAAAACTTTGTACAATGCCGATCAGAAATAAAAATATGAACAAATATTGTGTACAGCAATTAATAAGTCTCTTTCGGCTCCAATTAAAAAAGGCTGGAAAGAAAAGAACGAAATACAGTCCGAGAAGTAAGAGGTGTGAAAATTCGCCCGGACCAGAACTCATACCCTGTATTCGAATAAAGGGACCAGTTTGGTGATAGAGAGGAAGGGTTTGTCCTGGAACCCAAGAGGAAATTGTAGAAGAATAAAAAGACTTCATCATCTCAAATCCTCCGCCAAATTTGGCCCAGAGACCAAAAATAGTAGAGATAACACTTCCGCTAACAAGGCCCCGTGTAAAATCTTTGAAATACAGAGGAAAAAGTTCTTTTTGTTGGCGGAGCAGTCGTGAAAGTACAAAGAATACAACAAAGCCTAAACTTAAATATCGACTCGCAATAAGGGCCGTTGTTTTATCATCACTCATCCAGATCAGGATATTGAGCCAGGCGAGAAACCATAAGCAGATCCACTCGGGAATGCTAAAGCTCTGCCAGAATTGTTCTTTACAAGCCTTTATTTCCTGCCAGAGAACGATCAAGGCTAGAATGACTAAAATAGCTTCTTTCCAAAAGCGAAAGGGCCCGTCTAGAAAAACCGTAATCGCGCCGTGCAGAGGCAAGAGCAGTCCCAAGAGGAGAAAACAGGCGCGGAGAAAAAAAGTCATGGTGAAAAATTTCAATCTTCAGACGGCAGAGAAGTAAAAGAAAGATCGGTTAGATCAATGCCGATATGCGTTCCGGATCGGGCATTGTTGAGATTGGCATAAATAATAACCCGTTCCCATGATTGGGCGGGGATCTCTATGCCGCGTAAAAAACGAAGGGTCGCGGTATCGTCAGAAAAAAATCCCGAACGCATCGATCGATGGAGCGTGCTGGTTTCCGCCCAGACACGGCCCATGTCATTTGAGCTAGAAAGTCCGGTTCGTTGAAGAGAGAGTTCGTGAAGAAGTGTGTCTTCGTCCGCGCGAATCCACAGGGTCAAAAAAGGAACGCGCACGGCATTCTTCGGAAGTGTCTTCATCTGGAGCGGTTGAGCAAAGACTTCGAGGCCCGCTTCCGCCTGGGGTATACCCGGCAGAAAGAGCAATCCAGCGAAAATAAGCAAAAACCGTTTCATACGCACTTTGATCATACAACATTGACTTTTTTTCTCAATCTCATTAATACAGACACAATGCACGGATCTTTAACATATGTCTGACTTGGGAAGTTTTTGACTTACCCACAGGCTTCAACTTTTGAAAGGAGGTGAGGAATATGAAAAAGCTTGATGGTCGCTTTTGGGGCCTGATGGCCCTAATAATTGCAGCACTGGCCATGCTGGCCAAAGACAAGGGTCTTTTTTAGGAGGTTCTGCCTTCCCGTGTGGGTCCCGGACCATTGCGTCCGGGACCTTCTTCTTTTTTGAGGTTGAAAATTTAATTGACAAACATTCGTTCCTCCATACAATAACTCAGCTTCTGCGGGAGCTATATCTTTGACCCGACGACTATGGCACACAAGAAAGCCGGTGGATCCTCCCAAAACGGTCGCGATTCCAACGCGAAACGACGAGGCGTAAAACGCTTCGGAGACCAACTCGTAAAAGCGGGTGAAATTATCGTACGTCAAAAAGGAACGAAGTTCCGACCCGGTGAAAACGTCGGAATCGGAAGAGACTTTACACTTTTCGCATTGATACCTGGAAAAGTTGCCTTCACAGAAAAGGCAGTTCGTCGATTCGATGGACGTCGTTACGAAAAACGTTTCGTCAATATCGTTCCAGCGTAAAGAAAAACTTTTAAAACAGAATAAAATCAGAGCGAAGTCCTCCCTAGGGCGTCGTTTTTTTAGACTTCTGCAAAGATCTTCTTTTGGTAGGTATCAAAAAATTCACCAATGCTTTTAGGGGTGATCGAAGCTTCTTTGGTGCCCAAGAACGCTTCTAACAAAGCCGTTAAATATTGAGTAAGCGCTTTTACAAAATCACTATCGTTCGCCAGTCCTGATAAATAAATCGAAGTAGAAGCTTTATCGGTGAGATGAATACAAGCAAGCCAAGAGGTCACTTGATATTGTACAGCTTGTTTCCCAAAAGGAAGTTTAATGGTTCGAGAGATATCGGTGATTGTTTTTTCAGAAAGTTCAGTCGTGACAATGATTTTAGCTTTGGGGATAACGAGACTGAGTACGCCCAGGGTCGTGAAGCTCGGGACATCGTGATTAATCATAAGAATGATTAAATCCAAAAGTCCCTTGGAGGAACAAGCGGGGATGAGTTTTGCTAAATGCGCATCAAAGTTTTTGGCTTTGTTTTCATCTTTGGCAATCTTGGCCATCCGTGCTTGGGCGGCTGCGAGTCGCGCCTGAAACTGTTCATCGGACTCAGAAGCACTTTCTGATGCCGCTCCCATCATAAGATCTTCAAGACCGCCCATTGATTCTTCTCCCATGGTAATGCTGTGCGTTAAAACGCCTCCATTATTCACAAACCTGCTCGATATGTCTAGCGAGAAGAGAGGCGTGTATTATTTAATTTTCAAAATAATTGATTCGATCCGGTCGTCTTTCAGTTTTTCAACGATGAAAGTAAAGCTTTTCGTTCGAGGGTTTTTGAGCATGATTTCTTCGCCTTCAGCAGGAAAGCGTTCGAACTGCTCCAGGAGAAAGTAATTCAGGCCCTTGTTTTCATCCTGCAGCTGCCAGGGGAATCGTTTGGGGGCCTCGTGCTTGAGTTCTTCGTTGAGAAAAGCTTCTACGTGTTCGAGTTCTATATCTGGATGACAGAGGAAATCCATTTTCCCAATACGTTGGATGGTCGGTGCGCAGCCATCTTGCTCATCACGAATTTCACCAAAGACTTCTTCCAAAATATCCTCCATCGTAATGAGTCCCACAAGGCCACCGTGTTCATCGTAGACCAGCGCCATGTGAATTTTCTTGTCCTGGAACTCTTTCAAAAGACTGTGAATCTTCATCATCGGGGGGACTTTGAGTGGATTAATCAAAGAAAGATTCGCTACGTTTTTTTGGTTTATTTCAGGGTCTCCCAGGGATTGAATAATGGCATGAATGGTAAGGATCCCAATGATTTGGTCGTGCGTTTCATGAAAGATCGGAATACGAGAAAATTTTACGTCCCCAATTTGCTGAATGCCTTCGGAGACAGGGGTGTCGTCTTCCATAAAATAAATCTTTGATCGAGGCGTCATAATCGATCCCACGGTATGTTCATCGAATTCAAGTGCTTTTTCGACCAGTTCTTTTTCTCCATGGATTATTTTTCCTTCTTTGGCAGAGAGCTCTATGGCCGCCTTGAGTTCATCTTCAGAAAGGCCGTGTTCGGGTTCAGATTTAGAAGCAAACGCATCGACCATACTGGCCAGAGGAATCACGATCGGGGAGAGCATGATCTGCAAGACCCGTAAAATAGGCGCGGCAATCAGAGAAAATCCCAAACTATATTTATTCGCCAAAGCTTTTGGCGTAATTTCGCCAAAAAATAGAATAAGAAACGTCATGACTCCCGTGACGAGTCCCACGAGCATGGTCGTATCACTTTCAGCACCGGCTGTCTCCGCCCACTGAACGGCTAAGATTGTCGCTAAAGACGTCGAAGCAATGTTCACGACATTATTTCCGATCAAAATCGTCACGAGAAGCCGTGAAGAATTCGCCTTCATACGTTCGAGCTTTTCGATCTTGGCCACTCTCTTAGGAGATTTGGCCCGATTTTTCATCGCCTGGATTTTTTCAGCGCCCAGAGAGAAGAGCGCAATCTCCGCGCCCGAAAAAAATCCAGAGAGAACCAGGAGGACAAGAAGAAGTATTATATGTTCCATACACTCAAAAGTGTACTCAAGCGCATTATTTCGGCAATGAGGGTTGACAAATCTCAAGAAATAGGCATAAAGTGGTAAATTATAGAGAAATCCATGAAAAAATCACTTACGCTTGACCAAGCCTCACGAAAAGCAAAACAGATTGCAGCGATCAAAGATATCGGTGATATCAATGCGATCGCAGAAGATCGGCAGAGATTTGAGTCCGCTCGGATGGAGGTATTACTTCCGGTGGCCGAAGCGTATCGAAGAGCGGTGATGGTGGAAGTTTTGGGAGAAGAGGTCGAGGCGAATAGTGATGAAGTTTGGCGAATGATGACGGCAGAAGAACTGGACCATGCCATAGAAGAAAGAGGACTGATGACGATTGGATCGGTTCTAGGAACGCTGTCACAAGAAATAGATCAGGTTCTTGCACATGTTTTGGTGACAAGGGCTGTATATGCGCAGGAAGACGTTGGACAATATACCGTTGATGGAATGTCGGTAGAAAAAACAGAAGGGGTTCCTACACCGCCGGATAGTGAAGGTGGGGAAACTCTAACAGGATCAGGATCGGGACTCGAAGAAAAAAAATTCCAGGAGCGATTTGCAGCGGTGCTGTGGATGCTCGAAGAAAAATTCAACCTTACGCGCAGTGATTGTCAAATCTCTCTGGGCGAAGCGCCGAGTGATAATCCGGAGGGGATATCGCGTATTAAAAGTTATGTGAGTATTTACATCCCAGCCTTAAACAGAATTATAGAGCTCTGTGACGAGGTGGGGAATACGACATTTGTACTTCTCGCAGAGGACAAGTCCGACATCGCCACCTATCAGGCGATGAAAAAAAGCGAGAAGCAAGATCTTATTGAGTCAGATGCCTTTGGTCTGAGTACGGAAATTCCCATGGGAAATAATTATTTGCGGGAAATAGAGAAGGCGTTATTGAAAAAGCGTTCTCAGGGAAAAAAGGAGACGGCCCCGAAAAGAAACAGCGAAAAATGGGTATGGGATTTATCGCTCGAAACAATTCGATCGGACCTACGAAAATTTGCCGCACAGGTGTCAGGGATACCGGAAGAAGATGTTACCGATGAGCATTTGAAAGGCTTAACGACCGAGAATATATCTTCTCAAGAAATTCAGTGTCAGAACAAAAAATGGAATACAAAGGGGCAATCCTATCTTAGTAATATTGCGGTGGCCTTGGGTCTGAGTGCAACTTCAGCGGAAGGAGCGTCTTGTATGGGGGTCGTGCTGAAGCTTTTAAAAGAACGCGTCGGGTGTCGAGAGCGAAATGTCGTTTATTTTAAGCATCCAGAGAATATTCGATTGGACCTACGGAACTTTGCGGTACAGGCGTTCGGGATACAGGAGGAAGAGGTTACCGATGAGAATGTGCAAGCCTTGAGTGTAAATAATATAGCCTCCCAACGCATTCAGTGTCAGAACAAAGAAGGTGGAGTGAATGGGCAGACCTACCTTAAAGGTGCGGCGGTAGTCTTGGGGCTGTGTAAAAAAAAATCAGAAGGAACCTCCTACAAGAGTCTCGTGCTAAAGATGTTGAAAGAGCGAGCTGGGTATCGAGAAAGAGGTGCGGTGTATTTTGAGCGTCCAGAGAATGTTCGAGCAGACTTACGGAGCTTTGCTTCACAGGTGTTAGGGATACCAGAAGAAGATGTTACAGATGAGCACGTGCAAGGTTTGAATACGGATAATATATCCGTACAACGCATTCGATGTCAGAATAAAGAAGATGGAGTGAGTGGAACATCTTACCTTAAAAATGCTGCGGTAGCCTTGGGATTGTGTGGAACAGCAACGGAGGGGCGGTCTTATAAGAGATTTGTGTTGAAGATGTTGAAAGAGCGAGTGGGATATCGAGAGCGCGATGCGGTGTATTTTGAGAATCCAGAGAATATCAAAGCGGATCTACGAAGATTTGCCGCACAGGTAGCAGGCGTGCCAGAGAAAGAGGTGACGGATGCCCATGTACAAGGGTTAAGTACGAGTAATATCGCATCAGAACGCATCCAGTGTCAGAATAAAGAAGGTGGAGTTGGGGGAGGTGTCTATCTTAAAAATTCTGCGGTAGCCTTGGGACTGTGTGGAACAGCAACGGAGGGGCGGTCTTATAAGAGATTTGTGCTGAAGATACTGAAAGAGCGCTCCGGATACCCGGTCATAACGTGGCCGGACGCAGAGAATATCAAGTCAGACCTACGAAAATTTGCTGCCCAGGTAGCAGGAATACCTGTAGAAGCGGTGACGGATGCCCACGTGCAAGCGTTAACGACGAAGAATATCGTCGATCAACGTATTCAGCGTCAGAATAAAGAAGGGGAGATTCAGGGGCCGTCCTACTTGAGTAATGCCGCGGTAGACTTGGGACTGTGTACAACCGTAAAGGGGGGGGATTCTCATCGGGGACTCGTGTTGAAGGTGTTAAAAGAGCGAGCGGGCTATCGAGAGCGCGATGCGGTGTATTTTGAGGATCCAGAGAATATTAAATCGGATCTACGGATCTTTGCCGCACAGGTAGCCGGCGTGCCAGAGGAAGAAGTGACGGATGCTCATGTGCAAACGTTAAGTACGGAGAATTTCCAATCAAAAAGAATCCAGTGTCAGAATAAAGAAGATGGAGTGAGTGGAACATCTTACCTTAAAAATGCTGCGGTAGCCTTGGGATTGTGTGGAACATCGACGGACGGGCAGTCTTATAAGAGATTTGTGTTGAAGATGTTGAAAGAGCGAGTGGGATATCGAGAGCGCGATGCGGTGTATTTTGAGAATCCAGAGAATATCAAAGCGGATCTACGAAGATTTGCCGCACAGGTAGCAGGAATATCTGTAGAGGAGGTGACGGATGCTCATGTGCAAGCGTTAAGTACGAAGAATATAAAATCAAAAAGAATCCAGTGTCAGAATAAAGAAGGTGGGGTTCGGGGGATGGCCTACCTGAGTCAAGCCGCGGTAGACTTGGGACTGTGTACAACCGCAAAGGAGGGGAGTTCTTATGGGGGCCTCGTACTGAAGATGTTGAAAGAGCGAGTGGGCTATCGAGAGCGCGATGCGGTGTATTTTGAGGATCCCGAGAATATCAAAGCGGATTTACGAAGCCTTGCCGCACAGGTAGTAGGCGTGCCAGAGGAAGAGGTGACGGATGCTCACGTGCAAGCGTTAAATACGAATAATATCCAATCAAAAAGAATCCAGTGTCAGAATAAAGAAGATGGGGTTAATGGGCTATCTTACCTTAAAAATGCCGCGGTAGACTTGGGATTGTGTGCAACCGTACAAGAAGGGGCTTCTTATACGAGTCTCGTTCTGAAACTTCTGAAAGATCGAGCCGGGGTGATGTCCTTTTGGTCAGCCTAAAAAACATTTTGACATTCTCCATGAATGCGTACAATTAGAGGGCAATGAAAGTATCTATTCCTCAAGAGACCCTTTTAGAGAGTCTCAAAATCGTTTCCAGAGCGGTCTCAGGACAGGCAACACTACCGGTTCTAGGCAATATCTTGATTAAAGCCGAAGGCAAAAAGGTTTATTTTGCGGCGACGAATCTTGAAGTTTCGATTACGACCTCCGCGGAGGCCAACGTAAAAAACGAAGGCGCGATCACCGTTCCGGCTAAAATCTTAACGGCGTACACCTCATTATTGGGAAAAAATGATGAAGTAGAATTGTCCGTTGCGAGTGGAACGGATCTTTCGATTAAATCCAAATCTTCAAAAACCAAGATGAAGGGGATTGCCGCGGATGAATTTCCAGAAATTGCACGCGTAGAGTCAGGAGCTCGACTGGAACTAAAAAGTGAAGACTTTAAATCAGCGATTGATCAGGTGGCTTTTTCAGCCCAAGAAAATTCATCACGACCGATTATTTCGGGTGTGTTTGTACGAGCGACCGGGACAGAACTTCGATTGGCGGCTACGGATTCGTATCGTTTGTCAGAAAAGGTTCTTACCTTAGAATCAGAAGCAAAAACAACAACCTGCGTAATTCCGGTGCGAGCCGTGCTCGAAGCGGATCGACTTTCAGGAAGTGCAGACAAAGTTCAGATTACTATTTCTGACAATCAGGCTATGTTTACGCTTGGCGGAACAGAACTTACAACACGATTGATAGAAGGACAGTTTCCGGACTATCAACAAATCATCCCGAAAAAAAGCGCAACACAAGTAGTTGTAGCACGTGATGAATTTGAACTAGCCGTGCGCCGAGTCTCAATCTTTGCGAAAGAGAATAATCAGCACATGAAAGTTGAGTTGCAGAATGACGGCAGTATGATCGTCTACACGGACGCAACGGAAATTGGTGAAGAGCGTACAACGATTCCTGTTAAAATCGAAGGAGAGGCCAATATTATCGCTCTGAACGCAGATTATGTGTTGGATGTTCTTGGTGCGCTCAATAATGAAAAAGAAATTCGGATTGAATTAGATGGAAAGCTCAGCCCAGCTGTGGTCAAAAGCATGAAGGGCGATGAATTTATCCATCTGATCATGCCGCTGAAAATGTAGGAATTCCCATTCGAGACCCCCCTTTCGAATGGGAGTTTGTGCGTTTTGAGTTTCAAGCTCTCTCGCTGGACCTGTTTTTGTATTTATGACGTACCTACGCCTTCCCTTTGAACTGGACTTAGCGCCAGAGATTCAGGAGCTCGAGAAAAAGAAGCTTCTGACCTTAGTGAACCTTGGAAATTCCGCGGCTAAATCTTTTGTTATCACGAAGATTTTAGAGCATCGAGATTTTACTAATATTTTTTGGGCATCTACGGACGAAAGAGCAGACCAAATAGCTTCTTCGGCAGAAATATTTTTTCCAGGAACGGTGCATCAAGTATCAGAAGAGATTGCGATAGAGCAATTCTATGATCTGAGAAATATAGTACAAGACGGCAAAAAAAATCTCTTTCTTTTTGAAAATTTAGAAAAAGCACTCGAGCAACCTTTTCCGACGGAAGAACAAATTCAGGAACACAGTCTGCTCCTTAAGCAGGGACAGGACGTAAAAGTTTATGAACTTTTTGAGCAACTAGAACGGTTGGGCTATGGCCCTGCTGCTGACATAATTTTACAAAAAGGAGAGTTTGTTCGCCGAGGCGAGCATCTTTTTGTTTTTCCCATAAATAGTCAGGTCTGTCATCGATGTAGCCTTGATGGTGACACCCTCGAGTCAATTGAAACTTTTCCCCAGGGAGAAGATGCAGAAGCAAAAGACCTCAAGCCCAGATTTCTTAAAAAATTATTACTGGCCCCCAAAACTTTTATTCATAAGTCGGGAACGCTTCTTAATTTGCTTCACGGGTGTGATGAATCTCTGTTTATATCCGATGATCTAGATGAAGACCTTTGTCCGACAGGGGATTTTTATAAGATTAAATTTACGACTTTTCCCGGAGAAAAAGAAAACTTTTTCCATTTAAACTTCTTTTCAGTGCTTCCTTTTTATACGGTTCAAGACTTTATTATTGAGGTAAAAGAGCGTTTTCATCGTTCGTTTTCAGTGGTAGTAGCCACCAAAAAAAGAGAAGAAGTACTGAATCTTTTTCGAGACAACGAGATTATGTTTACCGAAAATGAAGACGAGCGTGCGCCTTCGACGGTTCATTTAAAGACACTGAAGCCCACGGATTACATTCCACACTCCTTTCAAAACAATACGCGTGAAATTGTTTTTCTGACGGATCGAGAGATTTTTCAGTTTCACAGAAATTCACGGCAGCGCAAAGCCGTCGCCGGTGTGAACTTGGACTTGATGACGAGTCTCAAGCGGGGGAATTACGTAGTTCATGTGGACCATGGGTTAGCACAGTTCGATGGTATTGTCCGTCGTGATTTGGGAGAGTCTTTAGGGACACGTGAATACCTCAAACTCTGTTATGCAGAAAATGATAAGTTGTTCGTCCCGGTAGAATCAGCCGAAAAGGTTACGAAATTTATCGGCGATGATGCACCGAAACTTACACGGTTGGGGAGTGCGGATTGGTCTCAGGCACAAGTAAAACTCAAACAAGAAGCGGAACGAGTCGCCAAAGAGCTTCTGAAGCTGTATGCCAATCGAGAGATTGCCAAGGCGCCTTCGTGTGATAAAGACGATGAAATGATGAATGCCTTTTGTGAGAGTTTTCCCTATGACCTCACGCCGGGGCAGGCGACGTCGTGGATGGAGGTACAAGCGGATCTTGAACGATCCAAACCGATGGATAGACTCTTGTGTGGAGACGTGGGATTTGGGAAAACAGAAATTGCCATGCGTGCGGTCTTTAAGGCTTTTCGTGCGGGGATGCAGTCGGCTATTTTGGCCCCTATTACGATTCTTGCCGAGCAGCACTACCAGAACTTTTTAGAGCGTATTGAGGGACAGAGCTATGGTCTTCGGGTGGCGTTGCTATCGCGATTTCAGACCGCGGCCGATCAGCGGAAAATTATTGATGATATCAAGCATGGATTAGTAGATATAGTCATCGGAACGCATCGATTATTATCAGGAGATATTAAATTTAAAAATTTAGGTCTTTTGGTAATCGACGAAGAACAGAGATTTGGGGTCCAGCAAAAAGAAAAACTCAAAGAACTTCGCGCGAATGTTCATTTGTTAACGATGACGGCAACGCCGATTCCAAGAACGCTGAACATGAGTCTCAATAAACTCAAAGATATTTCAACGATTACAACACCGCCTACAGGACGACTTCCGGTCGTAACCGAGGTGAGAAAATATAATCTCAACCTTATACGAGAAAGTATTTTGAAGGAAAAGGCGCGTGGCGGGCAGGTTTATTTTCTTCACAATCGTGTTCAGACGATTGAGTCCCAGGTGGAACAGCTTCGAGCGCTTATTCCCGAGGCGAAATTTATTGTCGCACACGGACAACTCACACCACAAGAACTAGAAGAACGAATTAAAAAATTCAAAAATCAAGAAGCCGATGTCTTAGTGGCTTCGACGATTATCGAAAATGGAATCGACCTGGCGAATGCGAATACATTATTGGTGAATAATGCAGAACGATTTGGACTTTCTCAACTCTATCAGCTGCGAGGACGTGTCGGACGAAGCCGGACACAGGCTTTCGCGTACTTTTTATATCACGGTCAAAAGCTTGATGTGGAGGCCAAAAAACGACTCCGTTCTATCGTTGAAGCGTCAGAGCTTGGATCGGGGTTTCAGATTGCCATGCGAGACCTTGAGATTCGTGGAGCTGGTGAAATCTTGGGGGTTTCTCAATCCGGCGCGATGAAAAGTGTTGGGGTTTCTCATTTTGTTCGGATGCTTCACAAAACCATCGAAGAAATGAAATCAGGAGAAGTCTCCCGAGATATTGAAGAAGAGGAAAATATCACCGTTGAAGTACCTCTGTCAGCGTATATTCCAGCAGGATTTATCCCGGAAGCGGATGAAAAAATTCAGGTCTATAAAGAGCTCGCCTCGGCCGAAACAGAACAAGATCTTCAGGACTTACAACATGAACTCAAGGAAGATTACGGACAATTGCCGGCGGAAGTGAATAATTTGTGTCGAGTGATTGGGTTAAAACTAAAGCTTCGTGAGGCCAATCTATCGGCCGTTAAAATTCACAAATCTTCGCACAAAACCTATGAAATTGTTTTGCGGATGGGGCAGCACTTTCAGCCCGATCAGGTTTTTGATCTGATCAAAAAGGCGAAGTTCAAATGGACGATTACCGCGCAGGCCATCAAAACAAGCCTCGAAACATTGCCCATTACTTGGTATGAAGATTTAGTAAAAGAAGTCGAATTACTCAAAGCGCCTCCTAAAAAATCAAAAAAATAAGTTTTCTCTCTGTCGGTGACGGCCATGAATTATATTATGAACTCTGGGGCAATCCCAAGGGCAAGAAATTTATTTTTATTCATGGTGGTCCTGGTGGGGGATGTGGGGAGCGTGATCAGAAATTTTTTGATCCAGAGCAAGATTATGTGCTCTTTTTTGATCAGCGTGGATCAGCACGAAGTAAGCCCTTTGGTTCGATCAAAGCCAACACGACGGATCATTTGGTCGAAGATATTAATAAACTTTTAGACCATGTGGGCTGGTCCGATCCCGTGCATTTTTTTGGGGGTTCCTGGGGATCAACATTGATTCTTGTCTATGCGATTCGCTACCCGGAAAAAGTAAAAAGCATGATTTTACGCGGCATTTATTTATCGCTTCCTGAGCAATATGATCTGTTTATGCTCGATCAAGTTGAGCGTTTTCGGCCGGATGCTTGGGCGCAGCTTATGGAGCTGGTTCCCGAAGATCGGCAACATGAGCCCTGTCTCTACTACGCAGAAATGTTGCAGCATGAAGACCCTGAAGTCCGTCAAAAGCATGCCTATGCTTATTCTTACTATGAAATTTCAATCTCAAGTCTGAATTCTACGGCCGAAGAAAATCATGAAATCATGAAAAACTTTGCCTACGAGTCGATGGCCATCATGGAATCACACTACACACGCCAGCAGTGTTTTCTGCCGGATAACTACATCTTAGAAAATGCCTCAAAAATAGCACAGATTCCCACGGTCATAGTTCACGGCATGTATGACATCGTCTGTTTGCCCTGTCAGGCACACTGGCTCGCCGAAAAACTCCCCAAAGCGGAGCTTCATATGACGGTTTCCGGACATTCTTCTTCGTCACCGGAGACCAAGGCTCAGCTGATTGAGGCGGTTCGAAAAGCTTGATAGAAAAATGCTGGGGGGAGGGGTTTAAGGTGAAAGATTGGAAGTGAATTCAGAAATAACAAACCACTTCAAGTCCATCCCTTAATCTTGTAAATCTAGGTTCAGACAAAAAAAGACCTCACTTTCGCGAGGTCTTTTTTCTTGTTGGGTGAAACAATTATTTTACGATTTTCGTCACCACTCCGGCACCAACGGTTCGTCCTCCTTCTCGGATCGCGAATCGAGTTCCTTCGTTTAGAGCGATGGGTGAACCAAGAGATGCGTTGAATTTCGCATTGTCTCCAGGCATAACCATTTCTACGCCTTCGGGAAGGTAGATTTCACCGGTAACATCCGTGGTTCGGATGTAGAACTGAGGTTTGTATCCTTTGAAGAAAGGCGTGTGTCGTCCACCTTCTTCTTTTGTAAGAATATAAACTTCGCATTCAAACTCTGTATGAGGAGTAATAGTTCCTGGCTTAGCCAAAACCTGTCCTCGTTCAATTTCTTCTCGTTCGATACCTCGGAGCAAAAGTCCGACGTTATCTCCAGCGAGTCCTTCGTCTAAAAGTTTTTTGAACATTTCAACTCCTGTAACAACAACTTTTCGAGTGTCTTTGATTCCAACGATTTCAATTTCTTCGTTGACGTTTACTTTTCCTTGTTCGATACGACCGGTAGCAACCGTTCCACGACCCTTAATAGAGAAGATGTCTTCAACAGGCATCAAAAAGTCTTTATCAATTTCACGTTTTGGTTCAGGAATCTGAGTATCAAGAGCGTCCATAAGCTCCATAACTTTGTCACCCCATTCTCCTCCTGGTTCTTCAAGAGCTTTGAGAGCTGATCCACGAACGATAACAGCGTTGTCACCATCGTAATCACGTTTAGAAAGTTCTTCACGAACCTCCATTTCAACGAGGTCGATCATTTCTTCGTCATCAACCATGTCACACTTGTTCAAGAAAACAACAATGTTTTCCACTCCAACCTGGCGAGCCAAGAGGATATGTTCTTTGGTCTGTGGCATAGGACCATCGGTTGCAGCCACAACGAGAATAGCACCGTCCATCTGGGCGGCTCCCGTAATCATGTTCTTAATGTAATCGGCATGTCCAGGACAATCCACGTGTGCGTAGTGACGCGCGTCTGTTTCGTATTCCTGGTGGGAAGTAGCGATCGTAATACCACGCTCTTTTTCTTCAGGCGCGTTATCAATTTGATCAAAAGCAATTGCTTTGTTTGCTGGGAGGGTTCCCTTACGGTTATGAAGGGTTGCGGTAATCGCGGCAGTAAGAGTAGTTTTCCCATGGTCAACATGACCAATGGTTCCTACGTTTACATGCGGCTTTGTTCTTTCAAATGCATCAGCCATGGTAATCGAAAATTAAAGATTATAAAGAAAAAGTAGCAAAAGATACTCGGCAATTCTAGGAATGGAGCAAGGATTGTCAACTTTTTTTAGAATATGTTACAGTCTGGCGGCTCATGAAAAAGCTTAAAGTCTTCGGAGTACGGCAAAAAGTACAAAACGCGTCGCTTGTCGGAGCGCTTTTGGAAGACCTTATGGCGACCCCGCCAAAGTCCCATAAACAACTTGAAAAGAGGAAGTATGCCTTTTGTGGAAAGCAAAAAATAGAGATGATTCAGAACCGAGATCTTATTTTTATGGCACAAGAAAAGGATCTCCCACCCGAACTAGAAAGACTCTTGAAGAAGCGTGCCGTTCGAACTATTTCAGGAGTTTCACCGATAGGTATTTTGACAAAACCCTATCCTTGTCCCGGAAAATGCGTCTACTGTCCCACGGAAGACCGTATGCCCAAAAGCTATTTATCTTCTCAGCCGGCAGCAGCTCGCGCGGTGCGAAACAACTTTCATCCCTTTCGACAGGTCCATAATAGAATTACAGCGCTTGAAGATTCCGGTCATCCGGTCTCTAAACTTGAAGTTATTGTCATGGGCGGGACCTGGAGCTTTTTGCCGCACAACTATCAGAGTTGGTATGTGAAGAAAATATTTGATGCCGCCAACGGTCATAATAAAGGAAAGACACTGGCGGAATCTCAAGCCATCAATGAAACCACTGATAAGCGTGTGATTGGCCTGACACTGGAGACGCGACCAGACTTTATTAATGAACGAGAACTCGTCCGTATGAGAAAGTATGGCTGTACGCGTATAGAGATAGGCGTACAGACGCTTGATGATGATGTGCAGCGCTTAACCAAGCGAGGCCACAAATCTTCTCATGTCATAAGAGCGATGAAGCTCATGAAAGATTTTGGCTTCAAAGTTTGTTTTCACTTGATGCCGGGTCTTCCGGGTTCTACCCCGGAAAAAGATCTCGTCTGGATGCGAAAAGTTTTTGAGGATCCTGACTTTCGTCCTGATTTTGTAAAAATTTATCCCTGTGTGGTTTTAGAAACAGCCGAATTAAAAACTTGGTGGAAAGAAGGACGTTATAAACCATTGGATGACAAAGATCTGGTAAAATTACTCTTGCAGTTTAAGACTTTTGTACCGCCCTGGACTCGAATCATGCGTTTGATGCGTGATATACCGGTCGGGCATATTCTCGACGGCGCGAAATTATCAAATCTGCGGCAGATCCTCAAAGATCAGCCTAAAAAGCTGAAAGAAGTCGTAGGAGAGGACTTTTGGAAAGAACATAACCTCGCAACACGTGATTGGCCGTGTCCATGTATTCGGTGTAAAGAAGTAGGATTTAAAAACTTTAATACTCCCGAAGAGGTTCCCGAGCCGGTTTTAAAGAGAAGGGATTATGACGCTTCGGATGGCTTAGAAACTTTTTTAAGTTTCGAAAGTGATGACGAGCAGTATATTTTTGCGCTTTTGCGGTTACGCAAACCCAGTGGTCGGAAGTTCAAACAATTTGGATCAGTACTGCATGACGCGGCTCTTATAAGAGAAGTACATTCTTATGGATCAGAGGTCTCCGTCGGGGATGTAGCGGGCATGGGACAGCATCGAGGTTTAGGCAAAAAGCTTATTTTAGAGGCAGAGCGTATTGCCCGCGACGAATGGGGGCTGAAAAAAATGACGATCATTGCCGGCGTCGGAACGCGAGAGTATTACAAAAAATTTGGATATGAACTCAAGAGTACGTATATGGTGAAAAAACTCTAAATGCCGCACAGAAATAAAAATCGACTCGTCACCGCGCACGCTTGTGTGTCGGTGGGCTCAAGTTTGGTGGGGATGTTCCTGCCTTTTTTTCTGATGGATGCTTTTGGGGTCGGTATCGTAAAAGCATTGGGATTGAGTGCGTTGATGATGTTTCTTTCATCGGCCCTGGTCGTACCGATTGTGTATTGGGGGACGCGATTTTTTCATACACGCACGATGATCCAGATCGGATGGGGGAGTGGGGCGTTGTTTTATTTATCGCTGAACTTTCCACAGCCTTCCTGGTGGTACGTGGCCATGGTCTTTCTTTTATTCAGTTGTTTTGAGCATTTTCTCTGGCCGTGCTACAACTACACGATTACCCATTCCACCAAAGACGGAACGCGCGGGAACTTTTTGGGAAACCTCCAGGCGGTGAGTATTGGATCCAATCTTTTGGGACCCCTTATTACGGGTTTTCTTTTTCACTGGGGCATGCAATCTTATGCGCTTTGGGTGAGTGCGCTTTGTTTTGCGATCGCTGTTTTTTTAGTGAGAGCCATTCGTATTGAGGATGTACAGATGAAGAAGCTCTCTGTTTTTTGGTCTTTCATTAAGCGCGTTTATCGACAAAAACCAACCCTGAGAAAAGCTTTTTTTCTCATAGGAGTTCCGTTTGGAGTGCTTTTGTTTGGGTGGCCGTTTTTCTTAGAACTTGCCCTGGGATCGTTTTCTCTCATGGGGATTACCGCCTCTATTGTTGCAGTAGGAGAGATGATTTCAGCGAAGTTCTTTGGAAAATTTGCTGATAAGTATTCTTTCAAAAAGCTTTTTCAGTGGGGGGTTTGGTCTCGATTTGTTGATTTAGGAATTCGGATTATTTTTCTCAAATTCCGATCTTTTGGCGTGGTGCTGGCCGTTCAGTTTGCGAATGGAATACTGGGCCCCATCTACCATACCGGGATGTGGGGGAGGCTCATTGAAAACATCGAAGAAGAGGAAGACTTTATGCTCGAGTATTTTGTGTTCTGGAATTTCTGCTTATCCTTCACAAGAGGCGTCACGATCGCCCTCATGGCGCTTTCTATCCATTTCTGGGGCGTAACCTCCATTGCGTTCTTCTTACTGCTGGGAGGGATGGTGGCGTTTACCTATCGGAAGTTTTGATATTCTACTTTTTTCCCCAATTCCACTTAATCTCGCCTTTCGTTTTATCTTTCATCAAAACTAAGAAAAGCCCGGTGAGTGTGATAAGATCAATTATAAAATTGCAGATGGCTTTTTGAGTTATCGTAGGTTCAAAAATATCATGTGCATAACCGGCCATGAAAACAACGCTGAGTAAGACGAGCGTAGCGATCCAGCCTCCGAGTGAAATAGGAACAAGGCCATAACCATAACGCTTGGGACGAAACCAGTAGTTTTTTTCTTGTTGCATGAAGTGATTATAACTTATTTACAAAATACTTCGTCGCATCTTGCACATGCTTGAATCGATCAGCCATTAGTTTAATCCCTCCGAACCAACGCGTTACGACAATAACCGTATTCACCACATCCTCTTTGCGCATGATTCTTAAGATCACATTGCCCGCGCCGGTTTCCCCATCATCATTACGGGTTTCCCAGATCTGGCCGTTGTGAGATATCCTCGCCGCAAAACTATTATGTGTAGCTTTGGCGTAAGCTTTGTCTTTTTTGAGCGATAATAAAAATTTCTTGATATCAGACTGACATTCTATAAGTCCTCCCGAGACCGAATACTTGGATCCTCGATCCGTAATAATATTTTCAAACAGCACAAAAGCTTCGGGGCAAGACTTATTATTGCCTAAATCTATCTGCGCTTGGTTTGTTTTCATGGTGGGAAGCGTAGCAGGAAAGGAGGGATAGCAAAAGGCGTGCCATTCGTAGCTTTGCTGAGAATAAGGCCCTTCTTCGCTAAAGCTATGAAGGGCATCCTTCCATTTCCGATTCGCTAACGCTTATCGCAAAGCGAAGGATGGTGGACTTAGCCAATGGAATTTTGAACGTGTTAAGGGGGCGGTCAAGCAAATTGGGCTTCGAAACATCAAGCCGATTATTCAGTTTTATGCGCATGAGCTACCAAGCCTTACAGAAGTTGATTTACAATTCACGCCACGACAAAAGTTGGTCTATGGGCTGTAAAGATTGGATAAACGAAAATCTGAACCATTCAGTCTAAAAAATAGAAAGTAGCTTTTAATGATTCATTCAGAGTATTGAATCCAATACGAATTATTTGTGTCTATGAGCAATGCAATTCAATGTTCAGGTTTGAAAAGGTATTGGATACAGTACCCTGAATTTAGTATCTGTCATCGATTATTTCCGGTGCTTCAACTTCGATTCTCGCGCCTTCACTGTGTGCGATTTATTAGAACAAGCATTCGCTAGTCAGCGGGTCTTCTTTTTATTAGAATAGGACAAAATCATGAATAAAAAAGAAGCCAAAGCTCGTCTAAAAATCAATAAACTTCTTGAAGATGCTGGTTGGCGGCTTTTGGATGATGAAAACGGTCAAGCCAATGTAAGTGTTGAAATCAACGCAAAGTTACAAGTAGTTGCGCGAGATGAGTTTGGAGAAGACTTTGAGTCCACGAAAAACGGATTTATTGATTTTCTGCTCTTAGATGACACGGGGAGACCGCTGGTGGTACTTGAGGCTAAAAAAGAAGAAAAAGACCCGCTAGCGGGCAAAGAACAGGCTCGAACTTATGCCAAAAGTCAAAATGTTCGTTTTGTCATTTTATCGAATGGAAACCTTCACTACTTTTGGGATTTAGAGCGTGGCAACCCTGAAGTTATTACTGAATTTCCAACACAAGCCTCACTCTGTCATCGTGAAACGTTCAAACCGGATAATGTTCGACTCAGTAATGAAGTGGTGGATGATCATTATATTGCGTTTACTCAAAAGCCTCATTTTGACGAAGATCCTTCGTATCTAGATAGTGAAACCCGTGATGCGTACTTATGGAAAAACAACCTCCGAGTGCTACGACCCTACCAACTCAAGGCGATTCATGCGCTGCAAAAATCTGCCAATAAAGGGAACGATCGATATTTATTTGAAATGGCTACGGGTACTGGGAAGACCCTGACTTCCGCAGCGGTTATAAAACTCTTTTTGCGAACTGGTAATGCACGTCGTGTACTTTTTTTAGTCGATCGAATCGAACTTGAAGAACAGGCAGAAAAAAGTTTCAAGTTGTTGCTCAAAAATGATTTCCAAACCGTAATCTACAAACAAAACCGAGATGATTGGCAAAAGGCTGAGATAGTTGTTTCAACCGTGCAGTCGCTAGCTGCGCAGGATAAATACAAAAAGCTCTTTTCTCCGACTGATTTTGACCTGATTATCGCGGATGAATCACATCGTGCAATTGGGGGAAATAGTCGAGCGGTATTTGAGTACTTTATCGGGTATAAGCTCGGACTAACCGCTACGCCAAAGAACTATCTGAAGAATATGGATGCGCAGAAGTTATCAGGGAAAGACCCGCGAGCTTGGGAGCGTCGTCAGCTGCTCGATACCTACAAAACTTTTGGTTGTGAAAGCGGTGAACCGACTTACCGTTATAGCTTGCTCGACGGGGTGAAGGACGGATACCTGATCAATCCAATTGTGGCAGATGCACGTACTGATATCACTACCGGACTCCTTTCTGAAGAAGGATATGCAGTCATGGTACAAAATGAAGAAGGCGAAGAGCAAGAAGAGACCTTTTTCCATAAGGATTTTGAAAAGAAATTTTTCTCGGAACGAACCAATAAGGTTTTTTGTAAGACGTTTTTAGAAAACGCTCTACATGATCCGATCAGCGGAGAAATGGGGAAATCAA
>DGOF01000021.1 GCA_002389285.1 Patescibacteria group bacterium UBA4473 | reverse complement strand
CTATCGCTTCGAATGGCACGCCAAATCTCCTTCCCTCTATTTATTAAGAAAGGAGTATTATGTTTTATGTTTATCTCTTAGAAAGCCAAAAAGATCCAACCCGTCATTACGTTGGTTTTTCAGCGGATCTAAAACAGAGATTTCAAGATCATAATGCAGGGCTTTCAAGACACACGGCGAAATTCAGACCCTGGAAACTTAAAACCTACACCGCTTTTGATGAAAAACAAAAAGCATTAGATTTTGAACGTTATCTCAAAACTTCGTCTGGCATTGCCTTTCGACGGAAACGACTCTAAATTAAAAACACCTATGCCAACAACACCGTTACTCGTTATCATATCTGGATTTCCTGCGACCGGAAAAACCTATCTGGCCCAAGAACTTTCTAAAAAGTATAAGCTCCCTCTTTTTTACAAGGATGCTTTCAAAGAGATGATGTACGATAACTTTGGCCGACTGCCGGAAAGAGAGGAATCATGGTTTATGGGGAAATGTAGTAACCAGACATTGGAAATTGTTTCAAAGGAACTTCTTTCAAAAGGGATCTCTCATATCATTGAATCGAATTTCAGTCCTGAAATAATGAATCCCTATCTAAAAGAGCTTAGAAAAAATCTGGAGTTCAAATGTCTTCAGATACATCTTACTTGTGATAAAGACGTTCTTTTAGATCGATTCATGAAGAGATCTCAATCGCAAAACATC
This sequence comes from Patescibacteria group bacterium UBA4473, assembly GCA_002389285.1. GTDB lineage: Bacteria > Patescibacteriota > Gracilibacteria > UBA4473 > UBA4473 > UBA4473. The sequence continues at coordinate 42,958 of DGOF01000021.1, read as the reverse complement.
CATCCGGGGCATCAGGGGATGAGGTTCATTGAAGAGGTGAAAGAAAATATGGGAAAAATCCAAGGCGTCCCATTTGATATTGATTCTGAAAGAGTCGTACTTGATACCACCTCTTTAAAGGATCTCAAGTATGATTTAGTTTTTGATGCGTTGAAAAAGTACTCTTTATAACGCCCTCCAACGGCTTGCACCATTCTTCCTCCTCATCCCTTGTTCAATTATTCATACATGAATTTACCGCTTAACCAAGCGGATTATTTGAGAATGTCTAAATTTAATTATAGATATTAATCTAGATATTATTTTTTGAATAAAAAGGTGGCTGACCCCATTTCCCTCCCCGCGAAGGGGGATCTTACGAAAGAGCAAACTAAAAAGATGAATGATCTTATTCTTTTTCGAAGATTTACAATGAGGTAAAGTTTTATTAATCTCCAGGCATGCCTCCCAAAAAGAAAAAAAGTATCAGTGTGCAGAATATAATCACGCAAAAGGCTTTGAAGTTTATCCGTAAAAATAAGAAAAAAATCATAGAACAGTTTGCAGGACACTGCGAAGAGCCATCGTCTTCGGGAGCAATCCTTACTTTTTTTATGGCGGGGTCTCCTGGCGCAGGAAAAACAGAACTTTCAAAAGGATTGATACGTCATATTGGACGCCGTCTAGGGAGGAAAATAGTACGTATAGATGCTGACGAAATAAGAAATTTTCTGCCCTCGGATTTGTATACGGGGAAAAATTCAGACGTAGTACAGGGCGCAGCCGTAAGGGGGGTAGAAATTCTTTATGACCACATTATCAAGACGGGTAAACACACTATTTTAGATGGAACGTTTGTTGATCTCGAGAAGGCACAAAACAACATTGAAAGAGCCTTAAAGTTTGAAAGAAAAAGAACTGTGGAAATATGGTATGTATATCAAGATCCACTTCTAGCTTGGGAATTCACTAAACAACGAGAAATTATTGAAGGGCGACGTGTTCCAAAGAGAAGTTTTATACAATCTTTTTTTAAAGCAAAACAAAATGTCGAGAAAATAAAGGCTGATTTTGGAAATCAAGTTGCATTACATGTTATAAAAAAGGACTATAAAAATGCTATCGAAGATTCATGGCTAGACGTTCAGTCTGTTGACGAATGCTTTCAGATAAGTTATAGTGAGACAACATTAGTAGATAAATTAAAATAACTTCTCTACAGTTCCTTTCCCTTCGATAAAAAACATATGAATACCACTTCTACAATGACTGCAGACCGTTATATTGCTTTGCCAACACATGAAAAAGCTAAAATTGTAGGAAAAGCTATTGTTTTTGCAAATCGAGAACAGAAAAAAATGGTAGAAAAATACAATAGAAAAGTGAATAAATAGACTTATTTATAGAAAACTCTAGCAAGTGGGTTTTTTGATACCAACTATCTACAACCGGCTGTCTTACATCCTTTAATCCTTATATCTATGCGGGGTTTCAAGATAATCCTGACAGGAATACAAAACTTTTTAGAAAAATAGAAACAATGTATTCTCCTTCGGTATGTATGAAACATTAAGAGATTCTGTTTATTCAGATTTAAAAACTCCTCATCGAAGACATAAATATCCCTTACATTGGTTATTCCATGTTCCGGAGGGATTATTACCCATGAAGGCAAAGGTGTTGGAAAAATCATATCTTCTTATGCGGGAAGTGGATGACTACGTTGATGGAGACAAGCCTTTGCCCGCAGGATGTATCTCCATAAGATATTTTTTAGAGGAACGAAAACGATTTGTTCTGGGAGGAGAACCTTCTCATGAGATTGATCATCTTTTGGCAGAACTTATTAGCTCTGTTCCTGTAGATCTTCATGAGCCTCTGAAACAATCTATGGTGAGTCTTCTGGATACGTGGACATTTGATCATGATCGACAAAATGTAGAAGTTCCTCAGGTCCTATCGGAAGAAGAACTCGAGCAACATGTTCTCGGAGTTGAATTAGAAGGCGTTATGCAGGGTGTCTTGGTTGTTTGTGAAGAAGATGTAAGTCAACTTCCTCGTCTGCAAAATCTTGTTCTGGCCTGTCGCCGGTATCATTATTTTTTAAGAGATTTCCCAGAAGATGTTGCCGATGGATTGTTTAACCTTTCACTTGAAGAATTGGGAGATGGAATAGAGGACCTGCTAATAATTCAATCAAAAGCTCAACTTTATAAAGAACGTGTAGCTCAGGTCATAACCCCAGCGGAGCAAAAACAGCACTACGCAGAGTTCTGCCAGGCTTTACCCGATAGAATCAAATCAGTAATGGTCGAGCGAGCGCTTCATGCACAACAGCTGCTCAAAGAGTTTGATGAAGAACAAATCCTGAAAGACTTTAACCTCATTACACAGGCAGTTCTTTACTTCCTTTATCGGAAACGTGCCTCAGCTTTCTTGAAAAACTTTATAGACGATATTCAACAATAGGCCATTCCCTAAGTGTAAATCTCCTCCAGCCGCCTGTACCATTCTTCGCTTCAGCGGAGAATGCTATCACCCCGTACCCAACGCATTGTGTGTCCCGGCCATGCGGATGTGTAAAGCGTCTTCATCCAACCGAAAAATGATCCGATAATCTTTATCAAGTTTTACTTCTTGGTAAATTTTCAATTTCCCTTTCAAGGGCGCAATCTCAAAACGACATCCCTCAAACCCATCGTTTGTCATAAAATACTCAACCCACGCGATCATCTTTTTTTGAATACGATGTGGCGCTTTCTTTAAGGCTTTCGTAGCATCTTTGTGCTGTTGAATGCTTCTCATGATGAGAATCCAATAAGCGCTTTCAGTTGATCTATATTTTCTACTTCCGTGTAGTGTTCGGGTTTATCTTCGGCGAGCAGTTGCAGTTCAAACTGCGCACTCTTATCACGAACGACTTGAGCCAGAGAAAGTTTAATAAACTCAGAAATACTAATGCCGAGTTTATTCAGAATATCAATGGCATCTGATTTAAGTTTTTCATCGACTCGAGCTTGCACGTGAACGGTTTTGGTAGAAGTCATCAATAACAGTATAAATAACATGTGTTACAATTGCAATACATAGTTATGGAAGAAAATATAAACATCCTTCACGCACCTCCACTATTTCAAATCTTTAAGAAGAGGCTATAATCGCAAAGATGACGAAAAAGAAAAAAATAATCGGAATCAGTGTGCTTGTACTTGGAGTTCTTATTTATTTTTTATGGATTTTCCCGACCCCCAGTCATGATCGAGATTGGGATCAGGAGCAGGCCGTAATGCCTTCTGTGCAAATGAAGGCCGATAATGTGAAGATCACGAATATGCGAGATTTTTATATCGATGAAGCCGGGGAGCTTGTGCCTCATTACATTGACCATATCTATGACCTGAAGGACATCGAAGGGGTCGACTTAGTCTACGTGCGGTTTTCTGATGTGGCTGCAGTAGCTCATACATTTGTGACTTTTCGGTTTAAATCACATCCCCCCATCGCTATTTCTATTGAAGCTCGACGAGAAAAAGAAGAAGACTATTCGCCTTGGCTAGGGCTTTTGAGAACCTATGAAGAAATCTATGTGGTGGGAACCGAGCGAGACCTAATCGGGAGACGGTCGCACATCCGAGAGGAAGAGGTCTATGTCTATCCAGGAGAAACTACGCCTGAAAAATCACGAGAACTACTGGTCGATATGTTGGATCAAGTGCAAGCTCTTTACGAGGAACCAGCCTTTTATAACAGCATCACGAATCAGTGTACCACCAAGCTCGCCTGGCATATTCGAAAAATATCGGAGCGCTCACTTCCCCGATCTTTCAAAGTGCTGCTACCGGGATATTCTAATGAATACGCCTACGAAATGGGGTTTCTACAGGACGACCTTACTTTTGAATCGCTTCACAAAAAAAGCTATCTCGATCCGAGTCTTATCGATCTCGACGATCCGGAATTCTCCTCCAAAATACGAGAATAATGTATTGGTCACTACTAATCAGCAGAAACATGAAAAATAATCTACCCTCTGACAGTTGTATAAAACTTCTTTTCTGCTAGGTTCTATCGGATTTGATCCCTTTTTATATGACCGCAATACTCAATTTTTTCTCAGACTGGAAGCAGGTAAAAAACGAAATACTCTCAGGGCTCACCGTTGCTTTGGCCTTAGTGCCAGAAGCGGTTGCCTTTGCTTTTGTGGCGGGGGTCCATCCTTTGGTCGGTATTCATGCGGCGATTATCATTGGTCTTTTGGCCGCAATTCTGGGGGGACGACCGGGAATGATATCGGGGGCAACGGGGGCTTTGGCGGTAGTGATGGTGAGCTTGGTGGCCGATCAAGGAGTTGAGTATTTGTTTGGAGCGGTAGTCTTGATGGGAATATTTCAGATGCTGGCCGGGACCTTTAAGCTTGGGAAATTTGTGCGCTTTATTCCACATCCTGTGATGCTGGGATTTGTGAATGGGTTGGCCATTGTGATTTTTCTTTCACAACTAGAGATGTTCAAAGTAGGGGAGTCATGGATGACCGGCATGCCTCTTTTTACGATGCTAGGATTTGTGATTTTGACCATGGTGGTCATCTTTGGATTTCCTAAAATAACCAAATCCATTCCTTCGTCTCTTGTTGCGATTGGACTAGTGACGGGACTCGTGGCTTTTTTTGAATTTGAAACAAGTACCGTTAAAGACTTTATTGTGAATATGGGCGGCGATGGATTTGCCGGAACATGGCCGATCTTTCATATTCCGATGGTGCCTTTCTCACTCGAAACATTGAATATTATTTTACCGTATTCATTGATCTTGGCGGCGATTGGATTGATTGAGTCTTTGATGACGTTGACGCTTATTGATGAAGTGACCGAGACGCATGGAAATCCAAACCGAGAATGTTTGGGGCAAGGTTTTGCCAACATCGTAACCGGATTTTTCGGAGGGATGGGCGGCTGTGCGATGATCGGTCAAAGTATGATCAATATTAATTCGGGTGGACGCGGACGATTGTCCGGTATTGCGGCCGCATTGTTTCTGTTGTCCTTTCTTTTATTCGCAGCGCCTTTGATTGAAATAGTCCCTCTGGCGGCCTTGGTGGGAGTGATGTTCGTCGTCGTTTTTAAAACCTTTGCGTGGGGAAGTTTGAGAGTATTTAATAAAGTACCGAGAGCGGATATCTTCGTTATTATCTTAGTGACCGTCGTGACCGTCCTGACCGACCTAGCGATTGCCGTGGGATGTGGCGTAATTGTATCGGCTTTAGTTTTTGCCTGGCAAAAAGCTCAACGAATCGATGTAGAGATTTCACTGGTTGGAAAAAAGAAACATTATGCGGTTCAAGGACCTTTATTCTTTGCCTCCACCACCGGATTTCAAAATTTGTTTGATCTAGCGAATGATCCCGATGATATAGTAGTAGATTTCAAAAATTCACGCGTCTGTGATCACTCGGCGTTGGAGGCTATTAATACATTGGCTTCTCGTTATAGAAAGAAAGGAAAGAAGATCACGCTCATTCATTTGAGTGTGGATTGTCGACAATTGCTTAATGACGCACGGGACTTTGTAGAAGTAAATATCGATGATCCGGAGTATACGGTGAGTAAGGATTAGCGTGAGGAAAAGGTTTAATTCTAAATTTTTACGATCATCTACAGACCTCTATGTTTATTTTTTAAATATGATATAAATTTCAGGCTTTAATTGAGAATCCAAACTATGAAGAAGCTCTCCCCAAAAAATACTACTACCTTTTCACAGGTGGGAGCGTTTGTTTGGAAATATTATAAGCGTCGTCCTTGGGCTGTTTTTACGGTTATCTTACTGCTTTTAATTCAAGCTATTACAGAGCTGTCCATAGCTTACTACATGGGGGAAATGACAGATGCGATTGCTGAAACCTCAAGAGCTAACACAGAAGCTTTTTGGATTGTCGCTCACTACTTATTCCTGGTCGCTCTTCTTGGTACGATTTTCCATATTATAAATAAAGGGACGCATAGTTTTTATGATTGGTATGTTAAATGTCCTGCCATGAGAGATTGTACGGTTGATGTATTTAAAACGGTTCAACGTTTTAGTTTGGACTGGCATAGTAATAGCTTTTCAGGGGCGGTTGTTACAAAAATTAAACGGGGGAGTAATGCGTTAGAAAAATTTGGAGATAGTTTTTATAACCACTTTGTTCGAACTTTTATTCTGATGGTGGCGATTATTGTTTTCCTTTTCACGAAATGGTCAGAAATGGGAATTCTTTTTACGCTTGGAAGTATTACTTACATTGGTTTTAGTATCTGGGTTACGAGAAAATTTATAAATGAAAGTTCTCGAGATTTTGCACAGGCGGATACGCATTTAGGTGCGCAGCTGGCAGATTCTGTCACGGGCAACATGACCGTGAAATCTTTTGCCAAAGAAACCTATGAAGATAAGAAGTTTTCTCGGATAGCTCAAAATTGGATGGATAAACTTTTCAATGTCTACCTTCGTTTTAATGCAACCGGCATCGCACAAAACCTCCTCATGACGGTGATCAAGATAAGTCTTTTTGGATTAGTTATCTGGCTCTGGTCAAAGGGACAGGCTTCGGTGGGGGACTTTGTCTTTGTTGTTGGTGTATACGGGCTTCTGTCAGGGTATTTACGACACATCGGGGATCAAATCAGAGAGGTCCAACGAGCAGCAAATGATATGGAAGAACTCGTTGAGTATAGTCTTACGCCTATTCAGATTCAGGATAAAGAGAACGCAAAGCGTATTCATGTCAAAGGTGGAGGGATAACGTTAGATAAAATCACCTTTGGTTATCCAAACCAGAAGAAAACTGTATTTAAAAACCTCTCTCTTAAAATTGCTCCTGGAGAAAAAATAGCCCTCGTGGGGCATAGCGGAAGTGGCAAATCAACCCTCATAAAACTTATTCAAAGATTTTATGAAGTGCAGAAGGGTGTCATTACAATAGATCAGCAAGATATTTCCGAAATAACACAAAAGAGTCTCAGGGAATCAATATCATTGGTTCCTCAAGATCCGATTCTTTTTCACAGAAGTTTAGAAGACAATATTTCCTATGGGGTTTCCAGAAAAGACACGAAGCTTATTACAGAAGCCTCAAAGAAAGCTCATGCACATGAATTCATACAAAAGCTTGATCAGAAATATAAGACATTAGTAGGGGAGCGCGGGATCAAACTCAGTGGCGGAGAACGACAAAGAGTCGCGATTGCCAGAGCGCTTTTAGCGGATGCCCCTATATTAATACTGGACGAGGCCACAAGCTCGCTCGATTCTCAATCGGAGAGTTACATCCAAGAGGCACTGAAAGTCCTCATGGAAGGAAAGACAACACTGGTCATTGCACACAGACTTTCGACGATCAAGCATGCGGATAGAATTTTAGTCTTTGATAATGGACGCATCATAGAAGAAGGCAGTCATAAAGAATTAGTGAAAAAACCAAACGGTCATTACAGAGCGCTTTATGAAATGCAGGCGGGAGGGTTTATTGGAGACTAATCTAGAAGTATAATGATCTATTCAGATTCTCAATACATAGCTTTTTTTGAGTCTGCTATACTCCCGCCATGCAATCAAACATTTGGAAATTTGCTATTCACAAGGCGACCATTGTAAGGATGTATTTGCCGATAATGGCGGTCTACTTGTTAACCTTGCCGGAGACAAACACAAAGACCGTCGGGACGGTCTTACTCATCGCGGCGATTTCGTCGGTTATTTTTGAAATTCCAAGCGGATACATTTCAGATAAGATCGGCCACAAAACGGCGTTGGCTTTTGCCCGCATGATGTTGATCCTTTCGACCACCGCTTTTTTTATTGGAAGCTCGGTCGCTTGGTTTGTACTCGGGGCGATTCTTTTAAGCTTGGGAAGAGCCTTTCTCAGTGGCACAAATGAGGCCTTTATGCACGAAACGCTTACTGAGCTTGGACGAGATAATGAGTATGCCAAAGTAATGGGAAAACTAAGTTCTCTCGGGAATGCGATTTCTATTGTTTTTATTATTGCGATTCCGTTTCTGGTGAAGATCAGTTATCAAGCAGCTTTTATGGTGCCGCTTATTTTGGATGTGATAGGAGCTATCGCAGTATTAAGTCTGATGCAGCCAACAAAAACACCGCAAGAGATTCATGAAATTTCAACAACTCATTTTTCTGAAGTCTTTAAGGCCGGTCTTCGACTAAAAATATTTCCTTATATGATTTTGATCGCTCTTATCATGGCCTCGGTGACGGCGGCCGAAGAGTTCAAAGAAGTTTATTTATTATTGCTGGGCGTCCCTATTATGTATTACGGAATTTTTTGGGCGATCTCCAAACTCATCGTTGCGGTACTTTTGCTGACAAATCAAAAAGTTAAAAACACATTCACTTTTCATCAATTCTTAGGGCTGAAATTATTTTTTGCGATCATTCTTATAGGTGCTTTGAAGTTTGTCATGACACCTATTCTTATTATTGGAATCGTTATTTTGTTGGCCGCTTTCAATTGGTGTTTTTATGAAGCGGAGAACGGGTATCTTTTGGACATAATAAAAAAGAGCCCCTTTAAGTCGACGCTCCTTTCTTTTCGATCGCTTCTGTATGAAGGGGGGATTGGTCCCATAGCTTATATGATGGGGGTTGTCGCGCTGTGAGAGAGTTACCCACAAGCCTTTGCCTACAATGCGCTTATTCTTTGTTTTCTAGGCATACCTATTTTCCTATGGATTTTATATAAGAAAACTTGAATTAATTTTTCTACAACACCCGAAAAATAATCGCCATGATGTCATAGAGCGCGAGATGTATTATGAAATTATAAAGATAGCCGTTTTTCACACGAAGGATCAAAAAAGGAAATAATGCGGCGCCGAGGAAGGCAAAAAAGGTGAATCCAAGACCAATAATATCATCGGCTCGAAGGATTTGATAAAGATGGATGCTTCCAAAGCCGACAAGACAGAGGCTTATAATCTGGGCCAGTGTGAGGCCTTGTTTATGAAGCTGGGTAATAAGAATAATAAGCATCACCTGCTGCCAAAATACTTCCATCGGCTTTGCCCAGATGAAAAAATCATTTACCAGAAGAAACGAGATGCCTTCAGGAGAGAAAGAGGCATTTAATTCAGGAAAGAATGACAGGATAATGCCACAGATGATCGCATGGAAAAGAAGCGCGAAACCAAAAAATAAAAAATATTGATAGATCTTGGTTCTCTGAGAAATATCTTTGAAAATATTTTTGAAGTATTTAATAAGACTGATTGAAATCACTAAAAAATAAATCAACGTCAGAAGCGGTCGATCCATCGTGATGACCTCCAAAAAGAACAACACGATGATCCCAAAGCCCAAGGAGAAGGGGAGGAGTATACGAAGTATGTTCGGGGCGAGGAGTGCTGTCATGCGTGAATTTTATAATTTATTTTTTTACTTCTTTCGCTTCTTACTTTTCTTCGCTTTCGGGTTAAATTCTAGACATATATCCACCCAGTAGGTGAGTTCTTCAGGACGATCTATCACTTCAGCGTCAATAAAGACAAAGCCTTTCATAGGACGTCCGGTGAATTTCATTTCATGACAGCCTTTTTTTTGAATGCACGCTTCATAGATTTCGGGATCAACCCGAGCCATAAGTTGTTCTCCAGAAATTCCCATACACATTTTTTCTTCGATCATAAAACAAAGTCCTCCCATCATTTTCTTTTCCTCGAACGAAACGTATTTCGAGTCAAGGATTTGGATGATACGATCGGCGAGGTATTCGTTGTAGGCCATTTATTCTTTATTTTCTTATCTCATATTTCTATACTGAAAACAAATGAAATCAACCGCCTGTCTTCTGCTCTCGAGTTGTTATAAACCTGGCATTGTTGCGGGGATCTCACAATTTTTCAAAGAACGCGATTTGAATATCCTAACGTTTGAACAGCATTCCGACGAAGGCCGATTCTTTACCCGTGTAGAATGGGAAGATGATGGGCGCTGGAAAAACCAAGAGGATTTTAGGTCTGAGTTTCAATCCTGTGCGGTGGATGTTTGTGCGGAATTTAGTGTTCATTTTTTCTCAGCCAAACAAACATTAGGACTTTTCGTCTCAAAAGAGCCCCATGCTTTAGTGGAGTTTTTAGCCCGATGGGAAATGGGGGAGTATGCCAATACAGAAGTCTCTTTTATTGTTTCCAATACAGAAGACTCTAAAGTTTTTGCAGACCGGTATGCCATTCCTTTCTTTTATGTCCCGACCAAGAAAGGCTCAACCGATCACGAAGCGGAACAACTTCAGATTATTCAAAAATTCAATCCGGACTTCATTGGTCTCGCGCGCTATATGAAAGTTCTAACAAAAGATTTTATTGATAGAGCTGACTGCCGGATCATAAATATTCACCATTCTTTTTTGCCAGCCTTTGTCGGCGCCAAACCCTATGAAATGGCCCATGAAAAAGGCGTAAAGCTTATTGGGGCGACCTCACATTTTGTTATTCCTGAATTAGATCAGGGTCCTATTATTGAACAAGATGTTACCCGTGTGAAAGCAGGGGACTCTATTCCCAAGTTAAAGCAACGAGGGCGTGATACGGAAAAAAGAGTTTTTGCGAATGCTCTGAGCAAGGTCCTCGAACATAAGGTTATTATTTACAAAGGCCGAACGATGGTATTTGAATAAGTTTGACAAAAAAAAATAAAACACTAACGTTCCTCGTGAATGCAAAACACATTTCTGATATCAATTCGTCGTCGCCGTGCTATCTAACCGAGCGTGGTATTTGAATTAAATTAGAAAATAAATCACTTACACCGCTCGATCCGAGCGGTATTTTTTTGTGAAAAAATCTGCTTGGAACCCAAGCGGATTTTTTTAACATAATTTTTATTTCCATTTACCTAAACAGAACCATGAAAAACAATCTTACAGCGATTATTGCTTACTCAGGAGGTCTCGATACGACCTTCTGTATTCCTTATTTGAAAGAACAGGGTTATGAAAAAATAATCACGGTGACAGTGAATACCGGGGGATATTCAGATAAAGAGATTCAAAAAATAAGCGATACAGCTAAAACACTCGGCGTGTATAAACACTATGTTGTAGACGCGCAGCAAGAACTCTATGACACGGTCATCAAATATATTATCAAGGCCAATTATCAAAGAATGGGGCAATATCCCACGGTGGTTGGGGGAGAAAGAACACTGCAGGCGATGAAGGTCGCAGAAATCGCAAAAAAAGAAAAGGCCGACGTCGTGGTCCACGGGTCCACCAAAGCGGGGAATGATCAAGTGAGGTTTGATATTGTTTTCAGAGCCTTGATCCCGGAGGTGACCATTCTAGCTCCCGTGAGAGACCATAGTTTTTCAAGAGCTTATGAGGCAGATTATCTCGCAAAACATGGGATAAAATTTTCGGCAGAGAGAGCCTCTTATTCCATAAATGTCGGACTTTTGGGGGCGACGATTGGTGGAGCCGAAACGCTCGATACGACTCAAACACTTCCTAGAAAAAAACTCTATGAATTAATATTACAAGAGACCGGGACTCAGAAAGAACAAGTATTTCCAGAAGAGCTCATCTTTGAATTTGAAAATGGAGTCATCAAGTCATTAAATAATCAGATAACCGATCCTCTCAAGATTATTCAATATCTGAATCAATATGCGTTTGAGAAGAAGTACGGATTTGAAGAATTCTTTGGGGCCACGATTGTCGGGCTTAAGGCCAGAATTGGTTTTCTTGCTCCCGCGATACAGATGCTTATCTCGACTCATGCGCTTCTTGAAAAAACAATTCTTACTTCTGAGCAAATACAGTGGAAAGATACATTGGCACAGGTCTATGGAAACCTTATTCATGAAGCCCAATCAATTAATCCTTTGACCAAAGACATTGAAGCCTTTTTGGATAAGAACAATCAATTTATAACGGGAAAAGTCGTAGCCAAGATTGAAGCGGGATATTTCCAAATTTTAAATATGGAATCGCCGTATTCTCTTTTTTCACAAAAACATAGTTACGGAGAATCTTCCGAGCTGTGGAGTGGGGAAGAGGCCACGGGGTTTTGTAAAATTTATGGAACCGAATCGGTTTTAGCCTATCAGGCTCAAAATAATTAATTAATTCTATGAAAAATTTTATTACCGGTTTCGAACTCAGCCCAAGTGAAATAAAACAAATTATTTCACAGGGAATACTTCTTAAAAAAAGTTCTCCCCAGAAAATTTTATCAGACCCAAAAATCATGACGGCGTTATTTGCCAATCCTTCACTGAGAACAAGATTGTCCTTTGAATCAGGCATGAAGAAGATGGGAGGAAGTTGTAATGTCATGGATCTCAAATCGGGATATGAATGGGAATATGAATTTGGAAAAATTATGAACGGAGAAACAGCTGAACATATAAAAGAAGCCGCTCAAGTGGTCTCAAGGTATTCTGATATTATCGGTTTGAGAAATAGTTCCCTCATAACTAGAAGTTCAGAAACAGCGGCTATAAAAAGTAATTATGAAACTTATAAATCAGATCATGTAATTCAGGCATTCTCAAAATATGCCACAGTGCCCGTGATTAATATGGAATCGAACATGCATCATCCGTGCCAGGGATTAGCCGATGGGATGACTATTACCGAGATTCAAAAGAAACAGAATCTTTCAAAAACAAAATTTGTGTTGAGTTGGGTTCCTCATCCCAAAGCACTACCTTTGGCGACGCCTCATTCACAGATGATATTTCCAGCGCTTATCGGATGCGAGGTGACGCTGTGTTGTCCACCAGAGTTTGTCTTGGATTCAGATGTCATGACGCAAACAGAAAATATTTCGGGGAACAAAATAACAATCTCGCATGATCAAGAAGAAGCGTTTCAAGACGCGGATATTATTACGGCCAAAAGTTGGGCTTCAAGTCTTAATTTTGGAGAATGGGAAGCCGAAAAAAAAGTAAGAGAAAAATATATAGAATGGACGATTGACGAAACAAAAATGAATCTCACAAATCAAGCTAAGTTTCTGCACTGTCTTCCGATGAGAAGAAATGTAATCGCCACAGACAGCGTAATTGATGATCCAAGCTCATGCATCATCGACCAAGCCGAAAACAGAATGTGGGCCCAAATGGCTTTAATTCATTTCTTACTCAACCAATAATTTCTTTATTATGATCATTGATAAAATCGCTTCCGTTACAAAAAATATTCCTTTGGGACATGAGGTGAAACTCACCTCAAATATTCCTTCACAAGAGGGGACGGTCCTGGCGGCCGAAGTCCAAGAGGATAAAAAAGTATATAATAAATTAGAGCTGGCAACGGGAAGATTCTCCGTACTCAAGAAAGGAGATATTATCTCCGTTGCCATTGGAAATAGAAAAGCCTTGAGGGGGTTTGTGGGAGAAATTCCGAAAACTCTAAAGGTCGGAGATCTTATTCATTGCCTAAATATTGGCGGGGTTGCTGGTGTTTGTACTAGTGCTAATCTCACAGAAGTGGGGAAGCCTCTCCAGATAAAAGTTCTAGGGGGAATCGAAATAGAGGGGGCTCCTGCCAATATAAAAATGTGGTCAAAGTTTAGTACGAGTGAAAAAATACTTAAAAAAAATACCAAGCTTATTTTGGTGAGTGGGACGTGTATGCATGTTGGAAAAACATCTACCGCGTGTGAGCTTATTAAATATTTATCAAGAAATGGGTACCAGGTAGCCGCGGCCAAAATGACCGGAGTGGCATCCCTTAAAGATACCGAAAACATGAAAGATTATGGCGCCAGTGAAGCGGTTTCTTTTATTGATGCAGGGATTACTTCTACCGTAAAGAATGGCCATCACGTTGCAGATGTATTCAAAGGCGCCATTAATTATCTCAATCAAAAAAACCCCGAAGTTATTGTCGTGGAATTCGGTGATGGGGTTTTGGGAGAGTATGGGGTCATGGAGGCTCTTATGGATAAAGAAATACAAGCCCATACAAAAGTCCATATAGGGTGTGCCCATGATCCAATCGGAGCGCTGAAGCTGAGTGAGATCTGTAGTGAAATCGGGGTTCCACTTAATATTATTTCCGGTCCAGTCACAGACAACAGTGTCGGACAGAACTTTATTGCGGATAAAATCGGCATTCCGACGGCGAATGCTATGACGGAAGGCGAAAAATTATTTTCTCTCACAAAAAAAATTATCAACCAAAAATAATGAAAAATATAAATGTCTCCATTTTCGGATCCACCGGTTACATTGGCCTAGAGCTGATAAGACTTTTGCAACTTCATCCAGCATTTGAGGTTCAGTATCTCTATGGTCCGCATCATGCGGGGAAAAAACTCAGTGATATATATCCTCATTTATCCGGCATTGTAGATCTAGACTTTATGAGTCTTAATGCAAGCGAAATAGCCGAGCAATCAGATCTTATTTTTCTCTGTTTGCCACATGGCGTAACCCACAAAATTATGCCGGAAGTTTTTGGCAAAACAAAAATCATAGATCTCTCTGGAGACTTTAGGCACAAAGATTCTGAGATTTATAAGCAATACTATGGCGAAACACACCCGTGTCCAGAATTAATTAAAAAGTTTGAGTATATGATTCCTGAGATACAGAATAAAAAATCAGACTATATAGCTAACGCCGGATGTTTTGCCTCGGCGATTCAGTTGGCTCTTTTTCCGATAAAAAAATATATCGATAAAATATCGATCATGGCAGTAACCGGATCCAGTGGATCAGGGAAAAAACACACCAGCAATACCCATCATCCACTGAGATCTCAAAATATTAAAAGCTACAAAATAGGATCGCATCAGCATCTTCCTGAGATTTGCCAGACCTTGGATATCAATACAGAACAAATCCAGTTTGTCCCAACCAGTGGTCCTTTTGTGAGAGGTATCTTTGCGACTTGTTTTGTAGATTTAAATAAAAAATCAGAACTTCTTGAAATTAAAAAAATATATAAAAATTATTACCAAAATGCACCATTTATAAGAATAAAAAATTCAGTTCAACTGGTAGACGTGGTGGGTTCTAACTTTTGCGATATATCTCTTGATAAGATTAATAACCAAATAATTATTCAAGTCTGTCTGGACAACCTCATTAAAGGCGCCTCAGGGAGTGCAATTCAAAATGCAAATATTATGTTTGATCTTCCACAAGAAACCGGACTCAAAATACTTTCTCCCGTTTTTCCTTAAATTTAAAAACATCATGACTTCTTCACTTTTACAAACCTATAACCAGTATCCTCTTACTATTACAAAAGGGGCAGGATCTTATATTTGGGATGCTACGGGGAAAAAATATCTTGATTTCTATGGAGGGCACGCCGTGTGTTTGATCGGGCATTGTCCAAAACCGGTAGTTGAAGCGATAAAAGAGCAAAGTGAAAAACTTATCTTTTATTCTAATGTCTTCGCCACAGAACCAAGTCAGATTCTGGCACAAAAATTAAAAGAAACACTCTTGCCTCATGATTATAAAGCCTATTTCACAAATTCAGGCTCGGAAGCCAACGAAGCTGCGATCAAAATAGCGAGAAAGCATACCGGAAGGAATCAAATCATTTCTTTTCAAAATTCCTGGCACGGGAGATCGATTTCAACACTTTCGGTAACAGGATTTAAAAAGCAACACAGCTTTAGCCCTAATCTTCTCGAACACACGCATTTTGCTGAATTTGGAAGTGTCGAAAGTGTGAAAAAATTTATGAATAAAGAAACCGCCGCAGTGATACTTGAGCCGATTCAAAGTATTGGGGGAATCAATAAAGCCAAACAAAGATTTTATACGGAACTAGCAGAGATCTGTAAACAAAATGGAACACTGCTTATTTTTGATGAAGTTCAGACGGGAATTGGGAGAACAGGGGATTGGTGGTTTTGCCAAACCGTAGGCGTCACACCAGACATTATTACCACCGCCAAGGGCCTGGCCTCCGGTCTGCCAATATCTGTTGTACTGATCGAAGAGTCTATCAGTTTCAATGTTAAAAAAGGCGACCATGCGACGACTTTTGGGGGTGGTCCGGTCGTCTGCGCCGCCGCCA
The DNA here is from genome assembly GCA_002389285.1 of Patescibacteria group bacterium UBA4473. Classification (GTDB taxonomy): domain Bacteria; phylum Patescibacteriota; class Gracilibacteria; order UBA4473; family UBA4473; genus UBA4473. The sequence goes on along the minus strand of DGOF01000021.1, from coordinate 26,940 downwards.
AGGCAACACTTGATGTCATTACACAAGAGAAAGATCAGGCGGATGAAAAATTCCAACAGATTTCTAAAAATTTATTGGCGCTACCTCAAGTGAAAAAAGTAAAAGGCAAAGGCATGCTTATTGGTATTGAGATTGGAATAGAGGCAAATCTAGTGGTAGATAAATGTCGAGAATTAGGACTTATCATTGGAACATCAGCACAAAAAAATACCGTTCGTTTAATGCCGCCTATTACTATCTCTAAAGAAGAAATTACAGAATTTGCAAAGATCTTCTCCCAAGCCCTAACCGCGCTCTAAAAATGTTTAAAAATATTATCAGTTACTACACAGACAAATTTTCAAATAGAATATTTGTGATCAAAATCAGTGGGAAAATTATCGCTGATCCGACCGCATTAACTCAGATTTGTGAAGACATAAAAGAGATGCATGAAAGGAAGATAAACATAATCATTATTCATGGTGGGGGCGTACAAGCCGATGAGATGTCTCATAAGCTCGGCTTAGAAATCAAGAAGCACGAAGGGCGAAGAATTACTGATATTCAGCAGATTCAAGTCGCACAGATGATGTATGGAGGACTGGTGAATCTTTCTGTTATGGCGGCCTTAAAAAAATTAGGACTTCAGTCCGCCAGAGCCGGAGTAGATGGCAATGTCTTTGAAGTGATAAAAAGACCGATGAAAAGTATAGACTATGGCCATGTCGGAGACATAACGGGTGTTAATACAGGTTTTATACAAAACCTTATCACTCAGAAGATCATTCCGGTTATTCCTTCTTTGGCGATGAGTGATAAAGGAGAAATACTCAATGTAAACGCTGACACCTTGGCGCTTGAAATAGCGACGAATATAAAAGCTGAGAAGCTTGTATTCTTTAGTGATGTGGATGGTGTAAAGAATAATGAAAAATTAATCTCGGTACTTACGCCTGATATTTCTAAGAAACTTATACAACAAGAAGTTATAACCGGCGGCATGAAGATCAAAGTTCAAAATTGTCTGCAAGCTATTGAGCAGGGGATTCATAGGATTCATATCCTGAATGGATTTAAAAGCCATACGTTGCACGAAGAGATATTTAGTAAAGAAGGTATCGGAACCATGATTGTTTCCGAGAAAGAAGCGTATATTTATAATCAAGAATTAACTTAAACCATGTTTAACACACAAAACAAATTCATCATTCATAAAACTGGTGACAAACCGGGACCCACTACTATTATCCAGGGATGTACCCATGGAAATGAAAAAATTGGGAAGAGTATTATTGATAAGCTTGCCAGCGATATAACCCAAGAAAAGATTTCTGGAAGCATAATTCTTATATTAGGAAATCCACAAGCCTATGAAAAAAATAAGAGGTTCATAGACGAAGATCTGAATCGTTTATTAAACAAAATACTACGTAATGACGAAGTCAATACTTATGAAAAAAAGAGGGTTTTAGAAATAATTCCTTATTATAAAAAAATAGATTATCTTCTTGATATTCATTCAACGATCACGCCATCAGTGCCTTTTGTCTACTGTGAAGACAGACCGAAACAGAGAAATTTAGCGGGTGTTTTCAATACGGAATATATTATTAGCGCTCATGAAGATATTAATTCCCCAGAACTCAGGACTTGTTTTGATAGCTATGCAGACAAACAAGGGGGAATTGGACTGACGTATGAAGCCGGACAAATAGGGAATGAAGAATCAGAAAGAATTCTCTATCAGAAGACGCTTCAGTTTCTGGAACAGGTCGGTAATATTAAATCTTCAGAGAGCTCAAGAGCCTTTATAAAGCATCCTTCCAAGCATTTAATAATAGTTGATCATCTATGGACGACGGGACACAACTTTAAGTTCTTAAGCAAACCTTATAATTTTCAAAAATTTAAAAAAGATGAAGTCATCGCTCTTGAGGGGAATAAGCCTATCAGAGCCCCCCGCGATTGCTATTTGATCTTTCCCAAAATAGATCCACACAAAGACCGCCTAGCAGGATATATCGCGAGAAAAAAAGAAAATTAATAATTATTTAATAAAATATAAAATGAAACTCTGGCAAAAAACCGGTTCCAAAATACATCCTGCGGTTAATAAATATATTATCAGCAAAAATTTAGAGGCGGATAACGCCTTGCTTCCTTATGATATTCAAGGATCAATCGCTCAAGCAAATATGCTAGAAAGGATTGGTATTCTCATGCCACAAGAGAGAGATGATCTTATTCAGGGATTGAATGAGATATTGAAGGCGCATAAAAAAGGGGAGTTTCTGATCGATCAAGAAAATGAAGATGTTCATACGGCGATCGAAAATTATTTGGTGGAAAAGTATGGAAACACGGGCAAAAAAATTCACACCGGAAGATCGAGAAACGATCAAGTCCTCACGGCCCAAAGACTTCAATCAAAAGATAAAATAAAAGAAACCATTGAGGCGGCAAAAAAAATAGCTCAAACGATTCTTAAATTTTCACAAGCCCATGAGTTCGTCCCTATGCCTGGATATACACATACTCAGATCGCAATGCCCAGTTCTGTGGGTCAGTGGTCTAGTAGCTTTGTAGAATCCCTGATCAACGATATTCATGCCCTCGAAGGCGTGCATAAAATAATCGACCAAAATCCACTCGGAACAGCAGCTGGTTTTGGATCGATGATTCCTATTGATAGAAATTTTACGACAAAAGAATTAGAATTTTCACAAATACAAATTAATCCGATCTATGCCCAAAATAGCAGAGGAAAATTAGAAGCCTTTGTCTTAGCGGGGCTTATGCAGGTCATGTTAACACTCGGAAAAATTGCCCATGATTTGGTCTGGTTTTCGAGTACCGAAATTAAATTCTTTGATATTAATCCCGCGCTAATGACAGGATCTTCTATCATGCCACAGAAAAAAAATCTTGATATCATGGAAGTTCTCAGGGCGAATGTTCATGTCGTACAGGCACATATGTTTCAGGTTCAAAGCGTCGGAATGAATCTTATCTCTGGATATAACAAAGATTTGAAAATAATAAAAAAGCCGGTTCTTGAGTCTTTTCAAATAACACTCGACAGTCTAGCGATAACCCAAATTCTCTTTGAAAATATGCAACCGAACAAAGAAAGACTTTTAGATTCGTTTGATGATTCTATTTTCGCCACAGACGCGTCTCATAATCTGGTGCTGAGTGGTATGTCTTTTAGAGATGCCTATCAGCAAATAGGCGAGAATTTAGATCAAGTTAAAGCCGTTGATCCTCTTGAGAATATTAAGTCTAAAACACATATTGGTTCTACGGGGAATCTAGGGCTTGAAAAACTGCAAGAAAGATTAGAGTCTGTTTCCTAACTTGAGTTAGAGGGAGCGTCTTCTCAAACCCTTGCATAAAGGACTACTTTTATGGTATAATGAGGAGATGAGGTTCAAAAAAAATAAAAAGATCAAACAAAAAATCACCTGGGGAGCTATAAGCGCCGGGATTCTAGGAGCTGTTTCTCTTGCCGGATGGCTCTTGAAGTACAAAAATCAGGCGTCAAAAAAGGGATTCTTGCATCACAAAGATCATGGATTTCATCGTCAAAAAATTCGACGAAAAACGTATAGTTGGAAACGATTTATACGAGAACATAAATGGTTTCATGGCCTTTTTGCTTCATTTTTCATCTTTTCCATTTGGTCGGCACCTTTTTTAGAAGACTATGGATACTTTTTTCGTTCAAGTCTTATTAATCTGGAACCAACGCCTTTTACCGGAACCGTTTCCCCGGTGAAGAAAGTTCCAAATTGGACAACACTCTCTCAAGCAGAGAGACGAAGTCACTACGATCAAATTCCTCGGTCTAAATTAATTGATTTACCGGACTATGATTTACGAGCTATGAAAGAGGGGATTGAATGGGGTTCTAATAATGAGGCCCAACGGAATACCTATTTGACCTATCCGGTTCCCAATCTGGGAAACTATAAACTTGATGCAACTGAAAATTCAGGATCTCATACCGGTGTCGATATAAAACTTCCAATCGGAACACCGATCCATGCTATTGCCAATGCAACGGTCTATCGAGTAAAAAACAGTCCTACAGGATTTGGAAAGCATGTGGTATTGACACATGTCGGTATTCCAGATCTACAAAATCCATCTCGAAAAATAACGATTTATTCAGGCTATGCCCATCTTTCTCAGATTCTCGTTCGAGAAGGTGAGCTCATTCAGAAGAATCAAATTATTGGGAAGTCTGGAAATACCGGAATGGCAACGGCTCCGCATCTTCATTTTCAAATTGATAGAGCCAGTGCGCCCTTTCATCCGTATTGGCCCTTTACCTGGGATGATGTGAAAGCCACTGGAATCGGATCTTATTTTGAAGCGGTAAAAAAAGGAGTTGGAAAGAGCCGCGGCCGTCAGCATACAATTCATCCCATGAATTATGTAGCAGCCTTTGATCAATACATTTCACCACAACTGGTAGCATCAACGATCATTCCAACCTCAACGATAGAATTAGCAGAAAAGGCTCCTGATATCGTTCCTGAAAGGGAAGAGACTGTAAAAATAGTCAAAGACATTCCTGTGAGAAAAAAAATAACACCACCCCAAAAGATCGCCAATACAAAAGATCTGATGGTTACCTTTCAGACAGATAGAAAATTTGTTCCCGGTCAAGAAACCATCGTACGGATTCGTATTTCGGATCAAAAGGCCCTGGGATCAAGTGTTATAAACATTGAGTCAACCTTGCGTCATCGGGCAGAGGTCTATCCCAAGACCGTGAAAGCCGCTGACTTTAAAAACAATGTCGCTGAAATTCGGGTTCGGACTGAATCAGAAAGCACATTTAAGATTATTGCCAAAGGTAGTTTCGGAGAAATAAAATCACCGAGTCTAAGAGCACAAGTCTTTTCAGATGTTGCTACATCGCATAAATATGCGTCAGCCATTGCCTATTTAAGACGTAATGACATTGTCACTGGGTATCAAGATGGAAGTTTTAAGCCTGAAGGAGTTCTCAATCGAGCCGAGGCGATAAAAATTCTTCTTGAGGGAAATGATATTGTTTTAAAGTCCGCTTCAACAACCTTTCAAGATGTACCAACCGATGCTTGGTTCGCGCCCTACATTGAAACCGCTTTTCAAAAAAATATTATTAAAGGATATGGAGATGGCAGTTTTAAACCCGGGAATACAATCACTCGTGCAGAATTCTTAAAAATTGCAATTGCTATCTCTGGAGGAGAATTACCAGAGGTCACACGAGCGCCTTATCCGGATGTTGCAAAAGATGCCTGGTTCGCCCCCTATTTGAGTTTCGCAAAGACCCAAGATCTTATAGAAGCGAAACGAGGAGGATTTGTAACTCCTCATCAACCTATTACCCGAGCCGAGGCCGCACAGGCAATGTATCAATTATCAGAGCTAAGGTTTATGGCAAAAAGTGATTAATCCAAAGCGAAAAAGTATTGAAGCGCGTGAAGTATTTGTTTTTTTCAAAAGAATCTGTACGATAGCCCTCGCTTTATAATAAGGTTACGGCGAACGTAGCTCAGCTGGTAGAGCAGCGGATTGTGGTTCCGCTGGCCGTGGGTTCGAGTCCCATCGTTCGCCCCATCCTTCGCTTTGCGATGAGCGTTAGCGAATCGGAAATGGAAGGATGCCCCCCGAAGCTTTATGCGAAGGGCGGGCTTATTCTCAGCAAAGCTATGGATGGCAGGCCTTTCGCTTAAAACACAGTTATTCCTTCTTCGTCCATAAAACGATCTACTTTTTCAGAATAGGGTTTTCGAAGGGAATAGACTTTTTGATCTTTAGAAAAGACCTGCGCACAAATCAAAAAATGAAGACGCTCACCAATGGCCCGTTCAAAACAAGAAAAAATATTTTTTACTTCCGATTGTGTTCGAGGGAAAACAACTTGTCCTTCAAAAGCTTCCGGAACACACGCCAAGTCTGCCGGTGCAAAAGCAATGAATACAAATGTATGATGAGGGAATTCTTTTCGAAGAGATTCATATTCTGCCTCACAGGGACGAATCGCATTTAATAATAAGCGTGGGCCTTCTGTTGCAAAGGGAACCGACCAGGAACGCACCCGATCAGCTTCTGAAATAATATTGCGATGACAGATATCACGCATTAGATCCGCGGAAGCTCTATTCCGAGTTGATATTTTTCGAGCACCAGAAAATACCCAAGATAAAAGCATTTTTTTTCCAAAATCAATTCGGGTGTCAATGCCTTGATGTTCAAAAACAATGGGAACACGCTTCAAAAGAAGTCGACACCAAAAAAGAACACCAAACCACAAGAGATAGGCCTTGAAACGAATCGCAAAGAGCCCACCTCCAGGAAAGACGATCTGATCCACCTGTTTTTGAAGATCCTTTACCGACTGTCGATATTTTTTTGAAAAGATAAATCGACCAAAGCTTCTTAATCCCACGGGAAAAAAGGGGACCGTTGGAAAAGTCCGCTCACAAAAGGTCTGAGAAGCCAACGCATTGCTCGTCATAACAAGAGCATTGGGATAAGCCTCAAGCGCCAGAGAGAGAATTAACTCATCTCCAACATTATGGTCTCCAAAATTACCGATCAATAAAGTACGTTTCTTCATGCGATTAGGCGGTTCCCATTTCAGCCGATTGGATAGTGTTTTCGATTAAACTCACCACGGTCATCGGACCGACACCCCCTGGGACCGGTGTGATTTTAGCGGCAACCTCTTTGGCGGTTTCAAAATCTACATCTCCACACAGTTTTCCGTCTTCTTGACGATGAATGCCGACATCAATAACCGTACACCCAGGCTTAAGAGAGGCCCCCTGAACAAACTTCGGCTGTCCTACGGCCACGACCAAGATATCGGCTTGTTGTATTTGCTCTGAAAGATTTTTCGTGTGACGATGACAAATCGTCACCGTCGCATTTTCTTGCAATAAGAGCAACGCTACCGGTTTACCGACATTATTAGATCGACCAATAACAACGGCATGAGAACCTTTTATTTCTGTTCCAGAGGCTTTGATGAGTTCGATGATGCCTTTGGGAGTGCAAGATTGAAAGGTTTCTTGTCCCAAAAAAAGCTTTCCAACGCTGGTCGCACAAAATCCATCGACATCTTTCGACGGATCAATAGCATTAATAACTTTTTCTGGATCAATGTGCTTTGGGAGAGGGACTTGAACAATGACGCCATGAATACTGTCATCTTGATTAATAATTTCAATTTCTTTTAAGAATGCTGATTCAGAAATATCGACCGAAAACTTTCGAACTTCAGATTCAATCCCAGCCTGAACAGCTGATTTTTCTTTTTGGCGAATGTAGCTGGCAGAAGCCGGATCTTCTCCGACAAAAAAAACCACTAACCGAGGAATAATATTTTGAGCTTTTAGCGCTTCAACCCTTGGTTTAAGGCGTGATTGAATGAGGTCCTGTGCGATATCTTTTCCAGAAATAATATGAGCGGTCATAAGAAAAAAATAAAAAGTTAAAACCCTGACGGTGTGTCTTTATTGAGATCAGAAAAATGCATACGTGCCCGATCAAAGAAAAGCGATACCCGTCCGATCGCTCCATTACGATGCTTCAGGACGTTTACTTCAAGTTCATTTTGGGCATCACTGTCTTCATTATAATAATCATCACGATAGAGCATCATCACGACATCAGCATCCTGCTCAATCGATCCAGAATCACGAAGATCGGAAAGAATTGGTCGTTTATCAGGACGACTCTCCACCGAACGAGAAAGCTGTGAGAGCGCAATAACAGGAATATGCAATTCCCGGGCAAGTTCTTTCAGTCCTCGTGAAATTTCTGAAATTTCTTGCACACGATTATTTCCATGTTTAGAACTTCCTCCCATGAGCTGCAAGTAATCAATGACGAGTAGATCTAAGCCCTTTTCCATTTTTAATCGACGAGCCTTGGAGCGCAGTTCTGTAACAGAGTGACTCATACCATCATCAATAAAAATAGGCGCACTGGAAAGTTCGTCCATAACCGGCCCGAGTCGTTCAAAGTCCTTTTCCTCAAGCTTTCCTTTGTGAAGTTTCCAAGAATCAACTTCGAGGCGACTACAAAGCATACGCTCGACCAACTGTTCTTTGGACATCTCCAGTGAAATAAGCCCGACTTTTTTCTTGGATTTGATGGCCGCATTCATAGCCATCGAAAGAGCCAGCGCTGTTTTTCCCATAGAGGGACGAGCGGCAATAATAATCAAGTCAGAAGGACTAAATCCACCATTGATCTTGTTATCAACATCTCGAAAATTAGTAGCGATTCTATTTTTATTAGCCAGTTCAGGGTTTTCCTGAATTTCACAAAATTTCTCATAACTTTGCGTCAGAATTTCTTTTACATGTCGAAACTGATCCTGAACATTAGAGTGTGAAATCGAAAAAAGTTTTTTTTCGGCGTCTTCCAGAACTTCTTCAATCGGACGGTCTCGATCATATCCAAGTCCCATAATCTGGTTTCCAATCTGGATGAGTTGTCGCAGAGTAGAAGAATGCTTTACCATCTGCGCATACTGGAATATATGCGTGGCAATCGGGACGGCATTTTGAAGTTCGGCCAAATATTCAGGTCCACCGACCAACTCAAGCTTATCTTTAGCTTGGAGTTTCGTTGATACCGTCACCAAATCAATCGGCTCGGAATGATGAAAAAGGTCTAAACAAGATTCATATACAAAGCGATGATGATCATGATAAAAATCAGTCGGTTCCAGGACATCTACAATCTTGTACAAGGCTTCTTTGTCGAGAAGAATAGATCCTAAAACAGAACGCTCTGCTTCAAGAGAAACCGGTGGTGTTTTTATGTTTTCCGAAGGTAAAAAATCCTTAGCCATAAAAGAAAAGAGAGGGACAATGGAGTCCCTCTCTTTTTGACGAAAGCCAGACGAAATGTCAAAGAAAATCTATTTTTCTTCGTCTTCTGCTGGCGCTTCTTTTTTAGCCGGCGCTGCTTTCTCAGCAACCTCTTCTTTTTTGAGTTCGATCCTATGAGAATTAGCATTTATCTCTAAGATAACGCCCTCCATAACATCACCATCTCGCAATTTGAGTTCTGAATGATTGGACACACCAAACTGATTGAGAGAGAAGAATCCTTGAACATCTTCCTTCAACTCAATGAAAACCCCTTGGGCATTCCATCGAAGAATTTTTCCGGATACTTTTTGACCCGCTGTAAATTCACCAACACGATCAAGCCAAGGATCTTTATGAAGTTGTTTAATGGAGAACGAAAGTTTCTCTCCATCAATACCAAGCACCATAACCTTAACTTTATCACCGAGCGTGAATCGTTCTCCTGGATTTGAAACATGGCCCCAATCGATTTCAGAAAGGTGAACCAATCCTTCTACACCACCAAAGGTGACGAAGATACCAAATTTAACAATACCCGATACATGACCTTCCACCTGGTCTCCCACAGAAAGATTTTTGAGGGTATCAGCACTTTGACCATTATAAGCACCCTTTTCAGAAAGGATAACTTTTTCTTCTTCTCGATCGACGTTGATGATACATACCGCAAACTCTTTTCCGATATGTTCCTGAAGTCGTGCCAAGATAGCCGAAGAATCCGCGCCATTAACACGAGGATAGTTAAGCGGCATAAGCTGTGAAACCGGTAAGAATGCCTTAAGACTTTTGTAACTGGCCATAAGTCCTCCTTTGTTGGCTTCTTCAATCTTCACCTTGATAATACGTTTTTCTTCTTGGATTTGGCCGAGTTCAGCCCAAGCCATATCTTGAGAAGCCCGTCGAAGAGAAAGGACAACCAATCCTTGTTCGTCATCTGGATCAATAACCATAGACTCAATGACACTTCCGATAGAAGTATCTTCGGGACTTGATCCATAACCAGAAGCTTCTTTTTTAGGAATGATCCCCGTAAGTCCTCCTGGAAGCTCAAGAAGAATACGATAAGGGTTTACATCGAGAACGATTCCTTTTACAGAATCACCTCCACGATAAAGAACAACACCAGCATGATTTTTGCCAATGAGGTCTTGCATTGTTGTTTTCGTTGTCATAGCAAGAAAACGCGAAAGATAAAAAAATTATTACAGTCCGAAGCGCTGATGCCTGTTCGCGTTGCACAGAAGACAAAAGTACTAAGAGACGGAAGCATTTTACTAAGAAAAAAGGCTCTGTCAACGGATATTTGAACGCAATTTCACTTGTTTTTTCTTCCACAATCGAAAACAATGATATCAACATGGAAGCTTTACGTGAATTTTTGATTGATGCTCTCGAGACTCACCACACTCGGAGAGGAAAAATAATAGGTCATTTTATTGTTTTTTCTATCATTGTTTCCATCCTGGTCTTCATGCTGGAAACAACCGAGTTAGCCCCCTTCTGGGAACGATTTTTGAGATCCATAGAAATTGTTATTTTTGCGATTTTTAGTCTAGAGTATCTTCTTCGACTTATGATTGCCCGTCATAAAGGCGCCTTCATGATTTCGATTCTTTCTGTTGTAGACCTGCTTGTTTTGATTTCTTTTTACGGTCATTTTTGGAATCTTGCGGCTCTCCGAGGTCTTCGTATTTTTCGTGTTTTTCAATTATTAAAAATAACAAGACAATCTCGCATTATGATCTCTTTTGTCAGAGCCTTTCGGTATTACCGAGATGAGATGAATATTTTTTCACTCACACTCTTTCTTGTTTTGTTCTTAAGTTCTACCGGGTTTTACCATCTTGAGAAAGCTACAAACCCATCTATTAACAATATTTTTGATAGTTTCTGGTGGTCTATCGTAACGATATTCACGGTTGGTTATGGAGACACGGTCCCCATAACAATGGGGGGGAAATTGCTCGCGGCCGTTATCATGTTCATGGGGTTGGCAACGATAGCTATTATGACGGCGCTGATTACAAAGGTTTTTCTGGATCATTTCTTCGGAAAACGCGTTCATCATTGTGATCAATGTCATTTTTCTTATCATGACAATGATGCACACTACTGTAAAAACTGTGGAGCGACGCTTAATCTGATCAAGTTACGAAGCTCTCGATTGGCTCATCCTCATCGGTCAATACATAAGGCACCAGAAGCAGATAAATCCTCCTCAAAAACAAAATCTACCGTCAAAAAGAAAGCCGTCTTAAAGACTCCTCGTAAAAAAAATAAAAAATAAAGTGGTCTTGAAGAGGAACTTCTTTTAGAATTCGTGAGAATAATGAAACAATCAAAATACATCTTCGTTACCGGCGGGGTTTGCTCAAGTTTGGGGAAAGGCATTGTCGCCTCCTCAACCGCTAATATTCTCAAATCCGCAGGGCTGAAGATTTCTATTATGAAATTGGATCCTTATCTCAACGTAGATCCCGGGACAATGTCGCCCTTTCAGCACGGAGAAGTCTTTGTCTTAGACGATGGATCCGAAACAGATCTTGATTTAGGCCACTACGAACGATTTATCGATGTTCCCATCTCAAAGTATTCAAGTGTCACCACCGGACGGGTGTATTCAGAAGTTTTAGAAGAAGAAAGAGAAGGAAAATATCTAGGAGGAACCATTCAGGTGGTACCCCATATCACGGGAAAAATTAGAGAAAAGATAGAACTCGCGGCTAAAAAATTAGACGTTGATATTTTGGTCGTTGAAATCGGCGGCACCGTAGGGGACATCGAAGGAGAACCTTTTATTGAGGTTATTCGCCAGATGAAAAATAAATATCCCGGTAATGTATTGTCTATGCATACAACGCTTTTACCCTATTTAGCCGGTCCCAAAGAGCTTAAAACAAAACCAACCCAGCTTTCAGTTCGAGAGCTACGAAGACTTGGGGTCGCGCCCGACCTTATCTTTTGTCGAGCCGATATGAAGATCCCGAAAGCACTTCTCAAAAAAGTCGCTTATTTTTGTGATGTTGAAGAACGCGCGGTGATTCCAGCGGAAACGGTAAAATCAATCTATGAAATACCGCTGCGATTTCAAAAGTACGAACTGGGGAGTATCCTGAAAGATAAACTGAATCTTGATAAAAAACTTTCGTTTAACCTCAACGAATGGGAGAAGGGGATAGAACGTATGAAGAAGACGACGAAAGAAATAAAGATTGGCCTGGCCGGAAAATACAATGATCTCGACGATGCTTATATCTCAGTGATTGAGTCGATTAAAGCCGCTGCTTTTCAATTTTCTCGCAAAGCCGTCATCGAATGGATCGACACAGAAAAAATAGAAACCAAAGACAAAGACGAATTAAAAAAACTGGAAGACGTTGCGGGTATTGTCGTGCCCGGCGGATTTGGAAACCGTGGTATTGAAGGGAAAATCGCCGTGGCTAAATATTGCCGAGAAAATAATAAGCCGTATCTGGGCCTCTGTCTTGGGTCTCAGATTATGGCCATTGAATTTGCAAGATCTATTTTAGGATTAAAAGATGCCACAAGTGAAGAGTTTGATGAGAAAAACAAATCCAAAAACCAAGTCGTCCACTTTATGGAAGACCAGCGGACAATCCGTAAAAAAGGCGGGACCATGCGATTGGGGGCTTATCCTTGTAAAATTCAGAAAAAAACAAAAACGCATTCACTCTACAAAACAGAGGATATTTCCGAACGACATCGTCATCGATATGAATTTAATAATAACTACCGAGAAGATTTTGAAGATGCAGGATTTGTCATAGCCGGAACTTCTCCCGATGGTCATTTAGTAGAAATTGTTGAAATAAAAGATCATCTATTTATGATTGGATCGCAATTTCATCCAGAATTCTTAAGCCGACCCTTTAAACCCCATCCACTCTTTCGAGGGTTTCTGGAAGCGAGTGTATGAAGTCAGAAAGTCCAAAACAGGAACAAATAAAAGCACAAAAATAAAAACAAACAAGAGAACAAAAAACAATTTGCTTTTTATGGAAACTTATTTTAAATTTTGGATTGATGAAACGTTTACTCATTATCGGCCTCGTAGTTGTTGGGATTTGGTTCCTTTTCAAATCTGACGACGAACTCGCTCCGCAGGTTCCCACAGAACCATCGGCAAGTGAAGCAGTAGAAATTTCTTCTGAAGAAGTCATGGACGATGACACGGAAGAGATAGCAGAAGTTGATGAATCTTCAGAAGCCGTTCTTTCTGAGGAGGAATCAGCAGCCCCTGAATCTGTTGCGACAGAAGAAGTATCTGTGGAAGAAAACTCCGTAGAAGAGCTGGAAGAAGCGCCTCGATGGACGCGTCGTCGTCCACGTCGGAAGTACCGACGAGTCACCGACGAAGAAGTACAGGAGAGTGCTCCTGACGCCGTACTTGAAGCGGAAGAAGATGTTGCAGAGCCTGAGGTGGAAGCCTCAGCGCCTGCGGCCTCACAAGTGGTTACGCAGGAAGAGCCGGCCGAAGAAGAACCGACATCGGCACTGCAAGTCAGCATGGTTAAAGTCTATCTCTACGAATGGGAAATTGATTTCTCACAAGCCAGTATCCCCGAAGGAATTGCTCAATTTGAGGTCTATAACAATGGGCTCTTTACCCATTATTTCTCACTGGTAGGGGGTGAAGATTTTGGAAAAATTCGTCCAGGAGAAACTCGTGTTTTCGAAACATCCGTTACACCAGGAGTTCTTCGTGCCTATTCTCCTCGTTCCATCGATCAAGAACATGGCATGGAAGAATCGTTGTTGGTCTATAAATTTTAGGAAGAACGTATGAGTTCATACGGATATCCTTTTTGAATTAGATATTTTTGAAGTTTCTGTTCACACTCAAATTCAGAGGCGGCTTTAATAAAAGGTCTTTTTTTAGAGCGCAGTATTTTTACAAAGCGTTCTTGTTCTTCCCGTGAAAATTCTTCCAGCAGGCTTTCTTTAATGCGATTTGTGTCGACACCCTTTTGTTTCAATTTTTGATAAATAACGCGAGGGCCCGCCTGTGTAGTTATTTTTTGCTGATGAATAAAGGCCGCACAATAACGTTTGTCCGACAACCAATCTTTTTCTTGAAATTCTAAAACCATTACTTCGAGATCTTCTTCTGGAAATTTTTTTTTCACTTTTTCACAAAATTCATGAACGCTGTATTCACGTCGTCCAATCAGACCTAATCCGTAAGTTCGACCATCCATTTACAAAAAAAGATTTATAAATTGATAAGAGGCAGCTCAGGAGAGTTTTTAACCACATCATGAAGCCCTCTTCCGGCAAGCTCTACTTCTTGAAGATATTCTTCAGTCACTTCTTTGGTCGGATAATTTCCATTAAAACAGGCGGTACAAAACTGTTTTATTTCAGGGTTTCCGTCCTGACAACACGCGACTAAGTCATCAAGATTTTGATAGAACAATTTATCAACTTTTAGTAACTGACGAATCTCTTCTACCTCTAATCCATGGGCCACCAATTCTTTTCGGGTTGGCATGTCCACTCCATAGACACAGGGATGTTTGAGTGGGGGAGCCGCACTGGCGATGTAAATCTTATTCGCCCCGGACTCTCGACACATCTCAACAATACGCTTCATGGTATTCCCGCGAACAATAGAATCATCCACCAATAATATATTTCGTCGACGAAATTCTAGATCTACGGGACTCAGCTTTCGTCGAATGGACTTCTGTCTCATTTCTTGTCCGGGCATGATAAACGTCCGTCCAACATATCTATTTTTTATGAGTCCCTCTCGATATTTTACCCCTAACTCATGGGCAATTTCAAGCGCTACCGGACGAGCCGAGTCGGGGACTGGCATCACGGAATCAATATGAATATTCTCTTCTTTTATCGCTTTTTTAACCTGTTTCGCCAAAGCTCTTCCCATGCGAAGCTGCGTTTTATAGACAGATATTTGATCTAAAACTGAATCTGGACGGGCTAAATATACATATTCAAAAAGACAAGGCGTTAAATCTCCATTAGCGCAAAGTCGACTGATCATTTTTCCTTCAGGGGTAATCAGGACCGCTTCCCCCGGTTTTACATTACGTACGACTTCATATCCCAAAGCTTTAATAACCACATCTTCGGAAGCAATAACCCAATCGGTTCCACGAGTGGAAACCCGCTTCCCCATGACCAAGGGACGAATTCCTTTTCGATCACGAAAAGCAAAAAGTCCAACTTTGTCGATCATAGTAATCACAGAGTACGCGCCCTTCACACGATTCATCGTCATTTTAGCCGCTTCAAAAACGACATTTTCATCTGAGACGTCACCATCATGTTTTTTCATTTTGTAGAGCTGATCGGCAAAGACATTCAAAAGAACTTCTGAATCAGACTGTGTTTTTAAATGCCGATAGTATTTTTTTTGGGTTTTTTCTCGCAGCTGAGCCGTATTGGTAAGATTTCCATTATGAATCAAGTAAATCCCAAAGGGCGCATTCACAAAGAAGGGTTGAGCTTCTTTGGCCGATAAACTTCCTGCCGTAGGATATCGAACATGTCCGATCGCCGTTTGCCCCGGAAGTGCATCCACATGTTTTTGTCGAAAAACATCCTTCACCAGTCCATTTTCTTTCCGTTCGTGAAAATGCGTTCCATCAAAAGAGACCATGCCGGCCGCATCTTGACCACGATGTTGCAACATCAAAAGACCATCATAAACCTCCAACACCGCCTTACCTTCTACCTTGGAGATACCAATGATGCCACACATGCAGTGGAGAGTGAGAAGAAAAAAAGCCTCAAGAGGCATCCCTATTCTACGCTTAAGAGGGACTTGCGCAAGTTTATTTTTTATTTTCTTATACATTTGACCAGAAATCATCTTTCCAACATAATAATTTCTGCACATGATGAATTTTGAAAAAAAGGCTCAATCCGGCAGTGCTAGAGCGGGGATCCTCAAGACACGAAGAGGGGATATCCAAACACCTTTTTTCCTTTCGGTTGCCACACGAGGAGCTATCAAAGCCGGACTTTCGATGAAAGATCTTAAGGAATGCCAAGCGCCTTTTATGCTGGCCAACACCTATCATTTACACTTACGACCGACATCAGAGCTTGTTAGCACCCAAGGGGGACTTCATGCGTTTACCGGTTGGGACGGACCAATTTTGACTGATTCTGGTGGATTTCAGGTATTTTCCCTTCAACGAAAAAAAATTACCGATGAAGGCGTGACATTTTGGTCACATATTAATGGCGATAAGATCTACATGGATGCCGAAATATCTATTCAGATTCAAAACAATCTTGGCAGTGATATTCTCATGGCCTTTGATGAATGCCCGCCCAATGTTCCTAAGTTTCATAAAATCCGTCGCGCGGTTGAGAGAACCACCGCCTGGGCAAAGCGCAGTTTAGACATGCATTTTAAAACTTATGATCAAGCTTTAGGGCCCGATAAACGCCCACAAATATTCGGCATTATCCAGGGCGGATG
Organism: Patescibacteria group bacterium UBA4473; assembly: GCA_002389285.1. Lineage (GTDB taxonomy): Bacteria > Patescibacteriota > Gracilibacteria > UBA4473 > UBA4473 > UBA4473. Next base: position 10,593 of record DGOF01000021.1, on the reverse strand, counting down.
TTTTCCAGAATTAAGAAAAAAAAGTCTGCGCGAAATCACGGCGCTGCCATTCGATGGTTTTGCTTTGGGCGGATTAGCCGTAGGGGAGAGTGAAGAGGAAATGTATAAAGTCCTCGATCAAATGACCTCTCAAATGCCTGAAGACAAGCCTCGCTATCTCATGGGGGTTGGAACGCCTCGCAATCTCTTAGAAGCTATTTCTCGCGGGGTAGACATGTTTGATTGTGTGATGCCCATGCGCAACGCTCGACACGGAACGGTGTTTTCTCACTCCGGCCAGGTCAAAATAACGCGGGCCGAGTTTCGTGAAGACCCTCGGGTGCTCGATGATCAATGCACCTGCTCGGTCTGCGCGGAAGAAAAATATTCCCGTGCCTACCTGCATCATCTCTTTCGGGTCAAAGAAGATTTGGGCCGAAGACTTCTCACGATTCACAATCTCAGCTTTTACCACCAGCTCATGAGCAAAGCCCGAGCACATATTGTAGAAGGGGACTATGAAATCTGGAAGGATGAAATGATAGAACGCATGACATCTTTTTAAAAAGCCTCCCATCCTTGACGAATTATTCAATAAGTTTTAGATTTTATACAAAATACTTCTTAGCCTTTTCAAAATATGTCAACAGATACGCCAACTCAAACGGTCGATACAACAGATTTCGATCAAGAAATCGATCTTAAAAGACAAGAAATAAATAATAACCCCTATCTCACAGAAGAACAAAAACAAGACATGTTAGCTCGTGCAGGAAAAAACAATGTCCCCGTGTCACGTCTGGTCGAGGAAAACATGAGAGACAATGTCATCTGGATGTCGAGTGACATCGGAGAAGGAAAGCTTAATACACTCCAACTCCTCCAAACAGAAGGCAAAACACGAATCGTGCTGACGGTCGGAAAACCTGACACGCCCGCCTTCCGAATGCAACTTGATACCGAATTTCCAATTTCAGAAATGATCCCGAATGCCCCTAATGGAGATCCTTATATCCAACTCTCTGGTGGATGGGAAGATCCTGAGCATGAAGACGAACCCGGAAGTAAGTATCTATTTGATAGACTTTTGACCTTCCGAACAACTGAAGGCGATACTATCCTCATCCGATGGACAGGAATGCATCAAAACCCAATGAAAGACGGTGAAGTATTTCCGATCAAAGATAAACTCATGATGGAAGGGGAGTATCCACAGCCAAGCGTGGAAGAAGCTATTGTAGAATGGGAAGCGGAAAATGAAGAAGTATAAAAAAATAATGAGGTTCTTTGTAGGGGCGTCTCGCTGAGACGCCCACAAGACTATTGTCTGAACCCGGATTTTCTGGATTAAGTAATTTTCTTGATACCTTATCAAGATTCATCTTTTAATCTTATAAATCCGGGTTCAGACAGTTTTAACCTTAAGATAGTTCAGACAATCTCTAAACATCATCCTCTTTCCCCACATAACTCATATACAAGTAATTTGTCTGAGCGGGGAATTCAGCGGCCAACGTATCAATTTGTTTCGTCACGGGAGTGAGCTTCGCTTGCTTCCGCATCTTGCGAACTTCATCAAAGGTCTTCCCACAAAGTCTTCCAATTTCGTTATCAGAGAATCCGAGTATTTTTGCTTCACGTAATAAATCTTCATTTAAATTTTTCGCGGCTTTGAGTTTTTTGGCATGATCAGTGGCACGCTTAATCTGTCCCAAAAACCAATGATCAATTTTGCTCATTTCCCACACTTCCTGTTCCGTAAAATGATCTTGGTAGAAAGCTTCCGCAATCGCAAACACACGAGAGGGAGAAGCGACACGAATAAGTTGCTCGATGTCTTCTTTGTTTCCCAGCTTAATAGGCGAACTCAAAAGTCCTTCGGAACCAATCGCCAGCATGCGAAGGGCTTTTTGAAAAGCCTCTGGAAAGTTCCGTCCCAGTGCCATCACTTCACCGACAGATTTCATCTCGGTCGCAATAGTATGAGAAATTTTTCGGAACTTCTGTAAGTCCCAACGCGGAATCTTAAGCGCGATATAATCGAGCGCCGGTTCAAAAAATGCCGTCGTTACTTTCGTCACAGCATTAGGAATCTCGGGCAGTGTTTTGCCCAGGATAATCTCAGCCGCAACGGCCGCCAAAGGATATCCGGTAGCTTTCGAAGCCAGTGCCGAAGAACGAGAAAGTCGAGCGTTAACCTCAATCACACGATACTCTCGATCATCCTCAGGGTTGAGCGCAAATTGAATATTACATTCTCCCAAAATACCCAGATAACGAATCGTCTTACAAGAAACTGTTCGCAACATCTGATACTCACGATTCGCCAGCGTCATAGAAGGGGAGACTACGATAGATTCTCCGGTATGAATTCCCAAAGGATCAAAGTTTTCCATATTCACGACCGTGATAACATTATCATCCGCGTCGCGAACCACCTCATATTCAATTTCTTTCCAACCCCGAAGATCTTCTTCGATTAAAACCTGAGGCGAAAAGGCAAAAGCCTCCACAATCATTCTTTCAAAATCTTTATGATCCTCACAAAAGCCAGACCCTTGTCCTCCCAGCGTGAATCCCGCCCGCATAATAATCGGAAATCCAATCTTTTTGACGGCAATTTCTGCTTCTTCAAGGGTACGTGTTGCGATAGATCGCGGCGTTTTAATATTAATTTCTTTCAATTTCTGGACAAAGATTTCTCGATCCTCAGTGGAACGAATCGTATCAACGGACGTACCAAGCACACGAACATTATATTTTTTAAGGACACCTGACTCTTCCAATCGCAATCCACAATTAAGAGCCGTTTGCCCTCCAAAAGAAAGCGCTAACGCATCGGGACGTTCTTTTTCAATGATCTGTGTCACCACCTCCGGAAGTACGGGTAAAAAGTAGATATGATCAGCGCCTGAATTATTTCCTAAAAAGATATCTGGATCGGTTTGAACCGTCGCAATATTAGGATTGATCAAGATAACTTCGTGTCCGTGAGATTTAAAAGTTTTAATCGCTTGGGAACCTGAGTAATCAAATTCACCCGCTTCACCGATCTTAAGAGCTCCAGAACCAAGTAAAAGAATCTTCATAGCGTTTTGATAAAGGTATCAAATAAATATTTTGCATCTTCGGGACCGCCACATGATTCTGGATGGAATTGGACAGAAAAAACAGGTTTCGTCTTATGCTTAATCCCTTCTACGGATCCATCATTTAGGTTTTTAAACCAGATTTCAAAATCAGCGGGAAGTTCATCCGGATCAACTTCGTATCCATGATTCTGAGAAGTAATAAGACAATTCTCTTTCTGCTGGACTTCTTGAACGGGTTGATTAAATCCACGATGACCATATTTCATCTTCCGAGTCTTCCCTCCAGCCGCAAGGGCCAAAATCTGATTTCCAAGACAAATACCAAAGACAGGGACGTCTTTTTCTAGAGCCTCTTTTGTGACCTCAATCGTCTCATGACAAGTCTCTGGATCGCCCGGACCATTGGAGATAAAGAGTCCATCAAATTTCTGTCCACTGCTAAAAGGATTCGAATCAAACGGAAAACGTAATACTCGAATGCCTCGGGACAAAAAGTTTCGAAAGATACCGTTCTTGGCACCACAATCGAGAAAAGCGATCGTCTTCCCTGAAAAATTTTCTGGTTCCAAAATTTCTAACTCAGTAGGGGAGACCTCTGGAACAAATCGACCCTGAAGTTCATCTTCAAATTGCGTAGGAGCTTTTTCTGAAATACTTCCCAAGATCGTTCCATGTTCGCGCAAAACTCTTGTCAGGGCCCGTGTATCAACGCCAGAGATGGCGGGAATACCTTGCTTTTTGAGCCAAGCATCAAAGCTTTGGGTGGCTAACTCATGCGAAGGACAGAGTGAATGTTCAGCTAAAACAACACCTCTGGCCCAGATCTTTTTTGATTCATAGACTTCATCAACCGTCTGACAAAATGTCTTTTCATCAAACACACCATAGTTTCCAATCAAAGGAGCCGTAAAGGTAATAATTTGCCCATAATAACTCGGATCGGTGAGTGTTTCGAGATACCCACTCATACCGGTTGTAAAAACAACCTCCCCAGAAACATCCTTTTCAGCACCAAAATGCTGGCCCGAAAAAGTTTGTCCGTTTTTCAAAAATAAATTCATAAGGAAAAGAGGGGGAAAGAAAAATTATTCATGAATAGCCTTGTATAAATGATGACCAACACGAAGAATGCGTTGTTCTTTAAAAGCCGGGCCAAGCAACTGCGCGCCAATAGGTAATCCTGATGAAGACTTCGCAACCGGAACAGAAAGCCCACAAATACCCGCCAAACTCGCCGGTACGGTAAAAATATCTTCCAAGTATTCTTGAAGCGGATCCTCAAGATTCCGACCAATTTCAAAGGCTGGTGTGGGAGCCACGGGCGTCAAAATGAGATCTACTTTTTCAAAAGCCTGATCAAAATCCTGCTTGATCAGCGTTCGAACCTTTTGAGCTTTTTTATAATACGCATCATAATATCCGGCTGACAAGGCATAGGTTCCGAGCATAATACGACGTTTAACCTCATCACCAAACCCTGCCGTACGAGTATTGACGTAAATTTCTTCCAAATTTTCTCCTTTTTGCCCCGCTCCGTACCGGATACCATCATAACGAGAGAGATTCGCTGATGCTTCACAGGGCATAATCACATAATACGCCGGAACCGCATAAGCCGTATGCGGTAACGAAATATCAACCAATGTACATCCTAAATCTTCGAGCACTTTTTTTGTGGCCCGAAGTGCTTCTGCCACTTCCTCATCCAAACCTTCTATAAAATACTCTTTTGGTAATCCAATCGTAAGGTCTGAAATTTTATGCCCCAGATGCGCTAAATAATCCGGCACTTCTTTGTCGGGCGTTGTTGAGTCTTTATGATCAGCTCCCGCCATCGCTTGAAGCAACATGGCACAGTCTTCTGGTGTTTTGGCCATCGGCCCCATACTATCCAGACTTGAAGCCATTGCGGTGACTCCATAGCGAGAAACTCGACCATAGGAAACCTTGAGCCCCGTAAGACCACAGTAACTTGCTGGCTGACGTATAGATCCGCCCGTATCACTTCCCAAGGCCGCAGGAGCAAAATTTGCCGCGATACTTGCCGCGGATCCTCCCGAACTTCCTCCCGCAACACGGGTCAAATCATGAGGATTTTTACAAACTTTATACCCAGAGTGTTCATTTGAGCCCCCCATAGCAAATTCATCACAATTCGCCTTCCCCAGCAAAATCATACCCGAGTCCTTTAACTTTTTCCAAGCAGTCGCATCATAAGGCGGAACAAAGCCTTTTAAAATTTTAGAAGCAGCCGTCGTTTCAACGCCTTGTGTACAATAGTTGTCTTTGACAATAATTGGCATCCCATCAAGAGGGGAGAGAAGCTTCCCTGATTTCTGTCGACTATCGGCGGCATTCGCCATCTCTCGTGCCTGATCAAAAGTCGTAAGAAGCAACGCATCAATCTCGTCTTCACAAGACTCAATGTTCGTAATAAAAGCCTCTACAATTTCACGAGAACTCACCGTTCCATCTTGGAAAAGATGCGAAAGTTCAGCCAAAGATTTTTCAGAAAGATTCATGAGGCACTACATAATTTTAGGAATCTTGATCGAATGATTCTGGATTTTGTGCGGGGCACATTCCAAAAGAGCATCTTCAATATTACAAAGTTCAACTTCATCTTCGCGGGTAACATTTTCCAAACCGGTCACCTGAGAGGTAGGTTCAACGTTGTCAGTATCGACTTCTGAAAGCTGTTCAAAATACTCCAATACTCCCGAAAGTTGGGAACCAAACTTTTTCACCTCTTCATCAGAGAGCTTGAGCTTCGCAAGTTTTGCGATATGAAGGACGTCTTTGTCGGAAAGAGTGGCCATGTCGGGAAGAGTATAGAGATAAATTTTCAATTTTCAATTATCAATTTTGTTCGCCATACTAGAGACCAGAATCCTATGAAATATTTTCTTGCCGGAACCTTCGATCAATTGCATGTTGGCCATCAGCATTTTCTCTGGACAGCTGTATCACAAGCAACAGATCTCCATATCATTGTCGCCCGAGACAAAACCGTGGAACAGATCAAAAAACACGCACCCCAAAATAATGAGAACCAACGTCTTCAAAGAATCAGAGAGGAAAAACTCCCTCATACAGAAGTCAGTCTTGGCAGAGAAGATTTTGATATTTTCAAAACACTTTCTGATGCCAGTCCAGATGTTTTGTTCTTAGGATATGACCAACGCGTTGATACACAAAAAATTCAAGAAACTTTTCCTGATCTCAAAATTCTCCGAGCGAAAGCCTATGCCCCACAATTTTTCAAAAGCTCTCTTTTTCCATCTTAGTAGGGGCGATGCCGGTGGCTCGCCCGTGAGAACAACCTTGTGACTTCACGATCTTATGGGTTATACTAGCCTCATGTTCCGTGCTATTCGTGAAGGTATTCGACAACTCTGGCGCAACCGATTTTTGTCTTGGACAACACTCGGACTCGGCGCCCTGATTATATTTTTGTTAAATTTTGTTTTTGCTGTTCAATATTTCGCAGACTATTCACTCCAAAATCTTGAATCTCGAGCTGATTTTTCCGTCCCACTCCGTCAAAATTTTGAAGCCTTTGATCTTGAGGCCCTCCAAAACGAACTGATTCCCTTGGAAATAAAAATCCAAGTCCTTCCCGAAGAAAAGAAAGTGCATTTGCACTTACCTCCACGGATGAAGCTCCAGTTTGGAGAACTGCGAAATGTATCAGAAGCTTTTCAAATTCTCAAAAACAGACGGTACGACACGGTCGTGGGAACCTGGGATCTTCAAGGCGAAAAAGATTTTTCGGTTATCATTGAGCGTTTATTAAAACTTCGTGATGGAATCGAAAAGCTCAGTTGGGCCCTGGCGGGAATTTTTCTCGCGGGAGGTATCCTGATGATGATAAATACCTTTCGAATGGTTCTTTTTTCTCGGAAAGAAGAAGTCTTCATTGCCCGTCTTGTGGGAGCCAAACCCAATTTTATAGCCCATCCGTTTTGGGCCGAAGGATTCTTACTGGGTTTTTGTTCGAGCTTTATCGGTATTATTATTTTTATTTTTGTCCTGAGAGAAATAAATCTCCTGCCCGGAGGCGCTATTTTTATCCACCTCTGGAATCAAGCTTTTGCATGGGAAATGATTCTCTCTGGATTCGTAGGACTCTTCGGAGCCTGGTGGTCGGTACGAAGATACCTCTTTGGAGCTTATCGTTTTGAATAACCATGAAAGATGAAAAAACCCTTGGCATCTTGTTAAAAAAAATCATGCTCGCTAATGATGATGCGCTCTTAGAGTTCTTCACGGATCAATGGGGGACGATTGTCATCCTCGCTCCAAAGTTTTCAAAATCTAAAAAACGAGCCGAGATTGATTTTTTCCGTCTTTTAGAACTAAACATTTTCCAAGGACGTAAAAGTAAGCGCCTGAAAGAAGCTCAAACATTAACGCTTTTTCCAGGATTCACAAAATCATACGAAGCTTCTGAACAAGGATATGAATGGCTTCAACGCATCAAAAAAAACTTCCCCGAAGAAAAGTCTGCATCACAAGATTTTTTCAAAGAGTTAGTTCAAATATTTCATCATTATGAAGAAGAGACCTCTCTTTTACTCGATGTATTCCTTCGTCTTAAACTTCTCAATACTTCGGGACTCATTCCTCGCTTTGACCAGGTTCGCGGCGATACCTATTTTGATCCTATCAAAGGCCAATTCTTCGAAACCGCCACCCCCGCCACGATCTTCCTGCCCAACCTCACCCGACAAATGCTCGAATTCTTCCGTCGCAGCAACCTCGCAGAACTTTTAGCAAAACAAGACAAACTCCCGCTCGATGACCTTCCTGACCTCCAAAACCTTATGGAGCAAATAGAAAATTATCACCAGGGGTAAGGATAGTTACACAGCACGAACCAGAGACCAACTTGAATACTTTTCTGGAATACTACTAGCCAAGAGGCTTTCTTGCCATTTACCTACGTAGTTAATAACGTTATTAATAACGTAGTTTAAAGAGGGAAAAAAGGCAAGGAGAAGGGGAGGGGTAAGGCATCCCACGGACGCGGAACCTCCGACATCATGACCAACAATTCTTTCATGAGGGCGAGCCACCGGCATCGCCCCTACTGAGAACGAACATCCTTCTATTTTTTCAACAAAACACGTATTATGAGAGAGGGGATTGACAAAATACGGATTCTAACTATGTTCGCACCACTTTTCTCCTCATGTCCGATCGTTTCAATAGATTATCTCATAAAACTTATACTTCCGTTCCAGCGGAAGCCGTTTCATTTGATTTAGATACAAATAACGTTTCTGATCATGTTCAATACGCGATAGAAGATGATGGAAATAGTTCTCGTGTTGATTTACTTGCCCTTGATGGGAAAGAAATTTTAAGACATTCTGATGTGGCACCTATTCCAGAAATTCACTGGAGTATTGATCGTATGGATGATGCATACAGTCGAAGGTTGGGATTCGATGTTCTTGCTTGGCTAGACAACCTTTCTGATCCCGATAAAGAACAAATACTCTTGGAGCTTGGCCCTGGGAATGGAGCTTTTAAGAATGAAGTAGATGAACGAATTACCGGATATAAGACATTTGGTGTTTGTGATAAATTATACTATCCACTCACAACACTTATTGGAAAGATTGTAGATTTTGAAAAACTCGAAAAAGCTACCGGAGAAGTATTATCTGGCACAGAAAGAGAACTCTTTTGTAATTTTCTCTATAAAATTCTCGTAATTAAAGAAGGACAAAGTCATCTCGATCAATTTGAATATGATCAAGATGTGCAAATAGATTTAGCAAGCAATATTAACCAGCTTCCAAGCTGGCTTGAATCGAAAGCTCCTTTATTAACAGAAGTTACTTGTATTCCTGACCATATCAGTGGACGAGATAATGAAGGAAATGTCTGCTACCCTTACAAAATCCAAAGACCAGAGAAGGAAAGTTTTCAGAAAATTTATAGAGCCTTCTCCGCTTATCCCAATACCTATTTTCGTACTGAATTAGGAGACCTTTACCAAGCCTTAGATATTTATCCAGACAACATATTCTTTGCTCATTTCTCTGATCTTAACCGATTAAAAGATGAACAGGTTGATGTAATGATAGGCGCTCGATCAAGTGTGTATGTACAAGGAGAAGCCTACATTCAATTCATGACAGAAATGACTAAGAAGCTTCAAGATAATGGAATTCATGTTGATGATAGTATTCGAGATAATGATGGATGGTGCTATCGATTAGCGGAGCTACAAAAAGTACAAGAAGCTTCTGGAATACCGATTTATGTTGTCCTGGGCCCCCCTCTTGAACGTGAAGATTTCTGCCAAGACGATATTGTCCCTCTTTCGGCAGTGATATCAAAAGATCCTCAAAAAAGAGAAGTACTAAGAAGTTCTCTCTGTGAAAACAGTCAACTTATTCCTTTGGATGAAATTATTGCCGACAAGGGGTACCTGAAAAAACTTGATCGAACGGGAAAAGTTATTAATTCACTCCATGATTAATCTTTTTCGGAAAGCTTTTTCCAGTTATATTCAAACAATCGTCGAAAGTTTTCAGCAAGATCTTGATGTCGGATAGCAATTCCTGCCTCTGATCCCTTTTGAAAAGAAAAGAGACTGATTTGATCACCACAAATTTTTACATCACAAGAGAAAGGAAGTTCCTTATGGGGAACGGTTCTCGTTTTACGAAGTTCCTTTTTTGATTCCTTATTTGTTTTCGTATCAGCAGGACAAATAACTCTGTTATGAATACCTCTTTTTTTTCGCTCCTGAATAAAACGTGGAATATATTCTGGAATAAATGCAGCCATATCTTGACCATCTTCAAAACTATCAAGATCCTTTCCTATTTCCAAGATTTGGTCATAAAGCTTAATGACGCCCTCCTTTCCCTCATAAAACCTCACCTTCGGCAGCACCGTCTTCGGATTAGCCATACCTTTAAGTTGTCCCATGATTCTTTGAATCTGCGCTTCGCGTTCTTTCAAGACTTCCTTGGCCTCTTCCACAAGAAAGAGGAGTTTTTCGGGGGATTCAGCTTGGTAGAAGGATGTTTTCCCCTGTTTAAATTCGCCAACAACGCCTTTTTTGACCAATTGTTGGCAGGTATAGCGAGCCGTCGTTCGTTCGAGCTTCGTGCGGTACCCCAGCGTGGAGGCCGGAGCCTTTTCTAGGGGGAGGAGCGAAAGATACACTTTTACTTCATTGGGATTAAGTCCGAGATCACGGAGAGCTTGTTCGACCATGAGAATCTGAATCAGAAAAGAGGGCTTGTCCTTCGAAGCTCGAAGAGCGAAGAAGGATAGCTTGAACTGTACCAGAAACATTTTATTTTGCAAGTTTCTTTTAAAAGTGTGAGACCCTGTTTCACGAAAATAGACCTTATTCAAGGCCTGAAATATGACATTGTGAAAATGAAACTGTCAGCGGGGGACTTACAGATATTCTTTGCCAAACCACTTTTTTTGTGCAAAATCAGGGTTACTTTCAATCAAGCGAAATGATCCTCCATCACGCCATCGCCTT
>DGOF01000032.1 GCA_002389285.1 Patescibacteria group bacterium UBA4473 | reverse complement strand
GGATCAAAGCGTTGGCTTTCGGGAATTTCGTCGAGGATGGATGAGTGTTCTATGTGTGAGCAGAATATATTTTCAGCGCCAAATTTTTTGACGGCTTCATGAATCATGCGTCGATTGGAATCGGTTCCCGCGTAGGTTATGGCGAGTTGGTCGGCGGAAACGTTTAAAATACCCGCGATGGTTTTGAGGGATTGGTTTATCACTTTTTGCGCCTTGTGACCTTCTTCGTGCTTGGAATTGTTATTGCCCCAGAGGTCCATCAACTGAATCATTTCAGCTTTGACGTCTGGGTGAAGGGGCGTGGCGGCAGCAGCGTCGAAGTACATTATTTTTTTGCCAGGGCTATATAATTTCGATCTTCAAAAAGGGTTGCGAGGCTAACAGAAAATCCGGCTTTCTTCAAGAGTCGGGCGAGTTCGCGGTCGTTGACGCGGCGGTAGAGGCGCGGGTGTTTTTCTTTGCCAAACGGAATCAGCCAGTTTTTGAATCTTAATTTCAAAACATTGCTCCAGAAGTATTTTTGAGGCAGTTTCCAGGTGGTGATGAATATCTTGCCACCGGGCTTGAGTATGCGATAGCACTCGCGCAGCAGCGCTATTTGCTCTTTTTTGCTGAGCAAATGATGAAACGAGGCAATGGCCGTAATGACTTCAAAATTGTCTGACCCAAAAGGTAGTTTTTGACTGAAGTCATGCCGGAAGAAATGATCTTTGGGATGATTTTTTCTGGCGATTTTTAATAAATTTTCAGAGAGATCGAGGCCGAAGTAGGCGCCGGGGGCGATTAGATCTTCAGGAAGTGATGTGCGCAGACGCGCATTGCCACAGCCAAGATCTAAAATCCTCTCGCCTTTTTTTATTTCAGGTTTGAGGATTTCAAATTCCGGCCACGGACGGTTGCGTGTCTGGGAAAAATCGTCGGCAAAGGCATCGTATTGAGCGGGCATGGTGTTATTCTACCGGTTCTGGTGAATTTTGCTCGATCCATTTATTGACGGCCAAGAGACAGGCGTTAAAAGCGGCTCCGTCCTGGTCGCGATAGAAGCCAAACGAGACTACCTTGTTGTTCTTTTCTCTTTCAGCGGCTTCTTCCTCATTCGCCGCAGGAGGAAGGTTGTGGTTCTCGAATTTGAGTTTTATGTTTACGAGCACTTCGGCATCACGATTTTCGCCGTCCATAATTTCCTGTTCAACATCAGCAATGTCGTTGTAGGAGCTTACGTCCACGGACACGTTGAATGTTTTTTTCATAAAATTATGGAGTGCGTCGACAAAAGCCCCGACATCCCCCGATCCTTCTCCGGAGAGAGTGATTTCTTGTCCTTGGAAGACAAGGGGGATCGTAATGCGTTTGTCCGCATTGGTGCCGAGATTTTCTTTTTGAATCTTTTTTCGATCCATTTGAATCGCTCTTTGAGCATTTTCAAATCGTGCATCCCAAGCGATTGCCTCGAGTTGTGGATCGGGAAGTTTGTGCCCCTGGAGGCGGGCCATGCGAAGGGCATTTCCATGCGCCTTTTCGATATTTATTTCGGCGGTATTAATTTTTCTTTCTTCAAAAGCAGCTTGAAGTCCGGTATGACCGGTTTGATCAGTCACGGCAAAAAGATTTCCTGGCGGGACTCCATAGGTCGCAAATTCTTCCGCGTGGGTGTAGACTCCGACGCCTTCACGTGCTTCGTCGAGCTTTGTTCGAGCCGCTTCGATTTCCTGGGATATTCCTCCAGAAACAACGATTTCGAAATTTTCTTTGGCAAAATGAAGGGCATCCAGTGCTTTTTTAAGGGCATCTTGATGGATGCCGGCACCGGTTTCTCGTTGGGGTTTTCCGCTTCCAACGATCGAAGAGTCGTCGGGAATGGAGCGTCCTAAAAGTTTCGCGGCCTTCACATTGAGCCCATAAAGTTGTTCGGGTTTGAGATTGAGGTTTTGAAGATACGGAGGAAGGGGCTTGAGGCGATCGCGTAAAAGTTGGTGCACAATGACATTGAGATCACAGTTTCCCAATCCTTCGCCAGGACCATTTCCTCCAAAAGTTCCCTCGAGAATTTGTACGACGCCGGCTTTGGCGGCAGCCATGGTATTGGCCATGCCCATGCCAAAATCTTTATGACAGTGGGCGGACCATAAAACTTTTTCTGTATAATCTCGTCCCAAAAATTCTTGAACGGCATGAAAAAGATCGACGTATTCTTCTGGGTCCGCGACGCCCATGGTGTCGGGGAGGCTGATGATTTCCACGCCGGCATCGATGAGTTCTCCACACATTTCGCCACATCGTTTGATTTGATCGGGGTCGGTCATGCGGGTGGAGTCTTCTATATAGGCAAAAACATCATTAATGTCTCCATTGTCTCTTCTTTCGGCTGCATGTTGGCAGGCTTCGAGAAACTTGGGCTTCATTTTTTGATCTTGAATTTCGGCAGGACTGAGTTTTGGATAACGTTTCGCAAATTTGACTGCATGACTATTGCTGGGCGAAACAAGGATGGCAACGCCTGATCGAGCGGCTGTTTCTACACAATGAATAGCATGATCAATGTCTTTTGGAATCGCACGGGTAAAAGAAAGGATGGACATGTCGGGCTTTTGGGCATGCGCTTCGGCAATGGCGCGTACTTGGGATCCATTTTTGTGAAGGGAAAATCCGGCATCCATGTAGCCGCACCCAAAATTGCTTGAAGCGAGTGAATAATCAACGGCGGCTTTGACGGAATCTCCATTTCTATCCGCTTGATCGGCCGTTACGAGGCCTTGGAGGCCATCGCGGGTGGTGGTATCTAAGAGCGAAACTTTTCTGAGGGACATAGTATGAGAAAGAATAAAAAATACGTGATAAAAAAATCCCGGCTTCAAGCGCCGGGAGAAAGTTTTGAAATCATATCAAAGCCTTATCGCGACCCTCGAAGGGACGGTGTGATAATGCTGATAATGATTTGTCGTGCGGTCATTTCGAGGGGGACTTTAAGATTTTTTAGAAGGCTGTCAAATTTTTTTTAGGCAGCGTCTTGATCCGGACCGGCAAACCGGCAGGCGTGAAGATTGTCTAATATGCTTGTTACTTCGGCTTGTTGTTCTTTTGTCAGTTTATCGAAAATTGCGGTGATTCGGTCTTCATAGTCGCATGTATGTTCGCTGAGACCTGGCTGATAGAATTCTGGTAAAGTTTTCATGATGGAAAAGATTAATGTGTCGCTCTTTTACTCTTAAATCCGTAAAAGTCAAGTATTTATTTGACGAAACAAATAAAACCTTTATAAAGTGAGGTTATGGAACTTAAGAAAAAATCACCGGCATCAACAGGGAGAGGTTTTTTAGAATCGTTTTTAGAAGAAAAGCGTCCGTATCGTCGAGATAGCTTGTCGTTGTCCGATCATGCAGGGCAGTCGGTCGAAATTCATCAGGGGGATCGGGTGGAGATCTTTTTTTTGAAAGAGGGCCAGCCCCAAAGTCAGGGTGTGCATGTTGCGAATCATTTAATGATAGATGAGGGAGGGGTTCCTGTGATTTCTGTTTCACAAGGGGAGCGTTGGCGATTGGAAGGAAATTTTTCGCATGTCGAAAAAGTAGATACTCCGGAGGACGTGTCTGATGTTGTTTTGGAGGACGTTCAGGCGCAGTTGGGTTGACCAATGAGTCAAAAATCTTAGAATCCATGGGCCTTTACTTATGCCAGGGTAGCTCAGCTGGTTAGAGCGTCGGACTCATAACCCGGAGGTCGGCAGTTCAAGTCTGCCCCCTGGCACCATTCTTCGCTTCAGCGAAGAATGCTTTTCGAAGCCTTGGTGAAGAATGGATCGGGAGGTGGCCTCAAAGATATTCATTTCTATCGCTTCGAATGGCACGCCAAGATGTGCTTTTTAGGCATTTACATGCTTGATTTTTTGTGATATAATAATACGATCGCGCACGAGTTTCCCGCTCGCTTCCTCATAACCGCTTCTATGAATTCTGAAAACCATCAGCCCCATACCCCTGAATCCTCAGAACTTCCTTCGGTACAGTTTACCTTAGACGAGAGCTTCGCATTGATAGATTTTAACGGGGATGTAGATAACTTTTGTTGTGAAGGCGGTGTGAGTTTTATTTCGAGCGCCGAGAGTAGCAAGCTGGTGGCCATTGATAAAGATGGAAATATTGATGTTGATTTCGGAAAGACCGCAGATCTTGCCAGTGGGGTTTCTTTGGGGAAATGTTTTTTAGAGAGGGCCGGACTTAATGTCGGCCGTTATCAAACCCATATCGCTCCTGGCAGGATTGTCAGTAATGATACATTGTCCATGACAAAGCTAGTGGATTCTGAGTTAAGGAGTCTCTTAGTTGATCTCCTCGGGGGGTCTCGGAAAGATATGGATAAATTAGCGTTTCCGCGGCCGGCGGGGGCTTCAAGTTTTTCACTGAGTAAAACGGGGGAATATCTTATGATTTCCTTTGATGGGGGGCTTGTCGCTGCCTACAAGATGTATGATTCGGGGGGAAGAAAACAGCCTCCCAAAAACTGGAAGTTGATACGAAACTATGTTCCCGAGTACTATAAGGGAACTTTTAATGATGATTTTGATTCTATTGGGGATGAATTGACACTTTTGAAAGAAAATGAAGTGATTTCTCTTCGATATATCGGTGAGCATTTTGTGGTTGTTGGAAAGGATTCATTACAGGTTGTAAATGGAGATACGAAGGAGATTCTTTGTGAAGATAATACCTCTTTCATTGCGGATAATATTGTGACGGATCCAAACAATGATGACGTGATGTATTACTGCTCTGGGAAATCTCCGGGAGTTCTCTACCAACTCACTCTCAGTGAAGATCAAACAGATGTAGAGATTAAATCTCAAAATATTCCTCAACAATTTAGATCGGTGAAAGGTCTTTCTATGGATCCATCCGGTCAGTTTTTTGTTTTTGTTGAAGCCACAGAGGACAGGCTCGTGATATTGGATCGATTGGCGCTTGAGGAAGTCGCCTCGAAAGAAGATGTTGCGCATTTTCATTTTGATCCACAAGGACGAATCAGAATGATTGATAAGCAGGGGAAGTTAGCGGCATTTCATACAAATCTTTCGGAAATAGGAGAAAATCTTGAAGCGATAAAATTGACAGAAGGGCTCTCAGTACTTGAGGATGTTGATCTCTGGGAGAATGGACCTTCTCAAGAAGATTCGGAACCGATTGCTGAAAACATTCGAACAAAATTAGAGGGCCTAAAAGCTAAATATGATCTTCAATTTGAAACCCCGCTTGCAGAGGCAAAAGATGATGCAGGATTAGAACAGATACAAAGAGCCGCAACAAAGCTTCGCGCTGAAATCAAAAATAGTTCGAAAATAAAAAAAGAGCATGTCGATTATATTATGTCTGATATTGAGGCCCAAATTGCACAAAAAGAGAAAGAATTCTCGGCAGAAAGAAATCAGCGACATGAAAAAGAAGCATCGATTATTATTTCAGAGGTAAGGCGCTTGCTCGAGGGAACACTCTCTGCAAATAAAATAGCGACTCTTCGAACGGGAAAAATTAGCAAACTTCAATCTTTTACCGGGCTTCCCGAACTGGTACAAGATGAAATTACACAAACGCTTGAACGTTTTGTGGACGTAGAGGCTGATTTTTACAAAGAAGAGTCTGAAGCTATTGAAACAGAGGTTCAGGGAATTATTACAACCGTCGAATCGGAAATTTCAGATCTGAAGAGCCACGCTGCGTTTGATGCTTGGTATGATGGAGCAAGATCGGGACATTTGATGTCACTTACCGCGCACTATCAAGCCTGTCCTCCATCCGTAGTAGAAACACGAAAGAAAATTCACGAAGCACAGAAAAGAGTCAATTCTCTCGCCGATACAACCGATAAAAAATTTAGAGAAGAATATGCACACATTCGGGAGAAAGTATCAGAACAATCTGATGTTTTACAAGAGAGTGTAAAAGAAGAAATAGATCGATTTATGGATCGGACAAAATCACGAGGATTCAATTCTCGTGCAGAGGCAGAGCGGTTTGTTCAAAACAATGAAACCAAAAAATTCATTAAGGGGCAGATTGATCTTATTCGAGAAAGTAATGAAGATCTTGCCGATCAGCTCGAAAGTGAATTTCAAATTGCCATTGCTACGACGCTTCATGAAGTTGATCTTATGAATCAGGGCGATATTGCCGAAGACGGGAGACCGATGGTGAAATTTGGATCGATTAGCTTTCCCAAGTTTGAAGCAAAAGTTGCGGCAAAAGAAGCGTCAAAAGCACAGATTGATTTTATTGATACAGAAAGATCCGGCGGCGATGTATATGGGGACATTGGTGTTACGATTCAGACAGGATCTCATACAAAAAAACTTCGACTCTGGTCTGGGAAAACATCCGAAAATCTTTATCGAGATGGGTTGCGAGAGTTTAAGGGAACGGATCTTCCGCCTTCTTATTGTTCGAAGGAAGACTTTAAAAATTTTTACAAAAAACTTCGTGTCTGGATGCAGCCTCATTCTCCGTTGAAATTGGAACATGATCAACGACGACAAGCACTGAAGGATTTGTATCAACAGCGACATGCGTCTGTAAAATCAGATGATATGTCTGTTGCAAAACGAGGCCCCGAAGACGCACAGTGGCAAGTCTCCTATCGAGCGCTTCTGGAAGAATATACAAAGTTTTATGGGGATCATGATATTGTTTTATTGCAGCAAGCAGAGCGCGTTCTTGATGCGCCTGATCCTGAGTATGAAAACGGAGCTGGCTATATTCCTAAAATGAGTCCCAATTGGGTCGTGGGTCCAGAAGAAGAGGCCTACCTAGAAGACATTGCTCAGTACTTCAAGATGCAGGGAGACCTGCAAGAAGGAATGCTAAACCTAAAAGGACATACCGGAACGGGGAAAGATGTATTGCTCGCTATTTTTTGTAGCAAGGAACGAGGGGTTGGACGACCGTTGTTTGAATTTGATTGTAGTAAATGGGATACGGAAAAAAGTCTTTCGGAAACGGTTGAGCTTTCGGCAGAAGGAGGACAAACAGAAACGGTCCTGGTTCCATCTTCTATTCTCCGAGGGATTCAAACCCCGGGTGCCGTCGTGTATTTTAATGAGTTTAATGCTCTTACTGAGCCGGCTCAGAAATTTCTTAACGCGCTTTTTGACGAAAAGAGAAAGCTTACCCTCAAAACTCGATCGGGAGAAACCATTAAAGCCGATTCGAGTGTTCTTTTTGCTTGCTCCATGAATCCTGGATACAGTGGAACGAATCAGATTAATCCTGATATGAGAAGTCGTGTCACCGATCTTGAGATTGGGTATCCATCTCTTATGAAACAAGATGAAAATGGAAATGCGACGAGTGAGTATTCTGTATCAGAAGCACTCAAAATCGCTCGAAGTGTGAAGTCTCTCAAAGACACCACCTATGATCCGGATCTCGATCGAAATGAATTTTCAGGTATTTGGGATGCTCAAATTAACCAATCGGGTACCCTCAATCAGTCACTCTCTCCTCAGCAAAGTTTTGACCTGGATGTTGTTCTTGGGTTGGTGCAGTTTTCTCACCGTCTTCGAGAAGAATTTGTGAAGAATCAGACGAAAGGATCCACCCGGCGAGGGAAAGGGAAACGCTATAATATATCTCAACCCATAACGCTCCGAGAAACTCGACGATGTGCTTATCTTCTCAGTCATATGAGCGAAGAAGAACGAGTGAGTACTACTCCAGAAAAATGTGCCAAAAAATTAATTAGTGCGATGTATTTTTCCAAAATTGATGATCCTGGAGAGAGAGAAGATTTAGAAAAATTTCTTGCAACAGAAACGACTAAAAAAAGAATAGCCTAAATTTAGTATGCCTCTTGAGTTATCGGAAACAACACCCGGGAAGATGACCGCACGTTCGTTGCGAGAGGTGGATCTGATTTCGGATCAGTTTTCGAGTGATACGCTCAAAGTCGTTCCAAGTGATAAGTGGGGCGTTCATTATCCATCGGGAAAAGAGGCAAGAACGACACAGCTAGAGGCGCTTCTAAAAGGAACCGTCGATAGAGCAGAAGTCGCTCAGGTCCTTCGGCCCGATCGAATTTTATTTGATGCACGCGAAGTTCAGGATGGAAATCTTTCTCAGGTACAGGGACGATTAAGAGATATTACCAGTCGCGTTGAACACTATGACTATGAGAAGCTCTTGGATGTGGTCGAAAGTATGCAAGGAAAAGACGTATCACTCGATCAGGTGTTGGGTTTTTATGATTCCGTTGTGCAAAGCCAAACAAGGCAAAAAATATTAGATAGCTTTGGGGAGACGGGACAAGAGCAATTAAAATCAGCCATGGAACGAGAAGTTCGATCTAAAGTATCGGGAAGAATCGGTAGTATTGGAAAAGTTTTTGAGCAACTCAAGCAAGAATGGATGGCCGATCAGCTGGGACAAGCGAAACCCAAGAGAGACTCACTGTCGGATCAAGAAAGAGCACTTGCAGAACAATTAGCGCCAACATTTGATGAATTTATCAGTCAGGGGAGTTCGGAGTCTTATCAACAACTTCTTGAGATTGCTGGTAAAAATATTTCAGACATTGAGTTGCCTCAAGGTTCTTCCGAAGCAGAGGCGGACCTACGAGAAGAGGTTGAGGAATTTATGCCAGAAGAAGATGAAAATGTTGATATGACGATTCCGCCAGACGAAAGTGATACGTATGAAGTGCCGCCTTTGGACCCTGATTCGGAAGACTCGTCACCAGAAAAACAAAAGAAGACCGTTGTTTTTGAAATTGAACCCAGTGGAACGAGTACGAAAGTCAAAATAGGGAAATATTCTGGGGCTCATAAAAGTTATTTTAATCCAGAATCACTGGAATGGAGTACGAAAAAGCAACTGAGGCCCTATACGCAATCGGTCGAAGGGACGGAGCGACAAACGATACGAGGAAGGCTTGCTCCGAAACTTTTTGCGCTCAATATCCCAGTTCGACACCAATTAGATATGAGCTCTTTTACGTATTCTGGGACGCCTCCAAACGTGTTTCAGGATCAAAATGGAGATTACTATATTCAGGGGACGGATGATGGATTGTTTTCGATTGATTTTCTTTCTGGGGGGACGCATCATCTGCAATCACCGAATCCAGCAGATACAACTTTGATTCATACAGGAAGTCTTTCTGAGAAAACAGAAGCACTTTTGTCCGGTATTTCCGGGACCAACTCTGAAAAATCAATTCAAATTCAAGAACATATTTGGAAGCACCATGTTTACCCAGGGGATGGGGACGATCTCCGTCTTGCCGGCGCGGTACAAGCAAAGCTCAAGGCGACTTCAGCGGGCAATACTTATATTAAAAATATTGACGCTGCAGAGGCAATAGAATGCTATTCTGCTGCAAACTTAGGAGTTGCTTTGTGTCGGTCGGCCGGGGTTCCTGCTCGACTTTGTACGGGGCATGATATTGATTCTGCAAAAGATGGGAAAGCCCTTATTACACCCGAGACCGGGCATGGATGGGGAGAAATATGGACGGGATCGGAATGGATCGAGATTGACTTTACGCCTGTGAAATCTCAAACAAAATCTGATCCATCAAAGACAGAAAAAAAAGATGAAACCGAAACTGAAAAAGCTAATGAGGAACTTTTGGGAGAGCCCCCAGAAGATGCTCAGGAAGAGGGCGATCCATCGGAACCACAAAAAGACGATTCATCATTTTCTGGTGCGGAAGAAACAGGTTCTGACGGTCCTCCAAGTGAAGGCATGAATGAAATGGGAGACTTAGAAGAAGTGGATGACACTGCTGTTGATATGGCCGAGTCTTCACAACAGAAAATGCAAGAGATGCTTCAACAAAATGAGCAAGCGGAACAAAAACTAAATCAAGAATTTTCTCAAGCAGATCAGGCACAGCAATTACAAGATTTACTCGATAAAATCGAACAAGATCCAGATCTTCTGGAGGATATAAAAGAAGAACTTAGAGATAAAATCGAATCTAAATCTGACCGTCTGAAGGATGAAATGGCGCAAAAATTAGAAAAAATGGTTGATGATGGATTTTTGGACGAAGAAAAATTAGCGGTATTAAAAGAAAAACTTGAGGATACTGATCTTGGTGAGATGTTAGATTTTCAACGAGAAATAGAACAAGAAAATAAAGTCTATGAACTATATGACCAACTCCGTGAAGAAGTAGAACCTGAAGTAGAAGAATGGTTTGAAGTCTTTGCTCAAAAACTTCCTCGAACAGAAGATTTTTCATTAGACGAAGATAACCTTACCACAGGGGGTGAGTTGGATCTGGATGCATTGAGTGATGTCGCCAATCATGTTTTTCAAACGGTTTATAACCCTCGTGTTATCAAGGAATCAGTTGAGCCTCGTTTCATGGCTTCTATTGTCTTGGATGTGAGTGGATCTATGACTGAAAACATGAGAGAAGCTCAAAAGCTTTTAGTCTTTTATTCAGAGTTATTTACTCGGATCACGGAAGCGTTTGGGTATATTCGATTTTCTATTCATGTTTTTTCAAATTCGGTAACAGAAATTAAGGGGTTTGATCATGATTATAATCTCCCGATAAAGAATAAGTATAGTGATGGATCAGAATCAACCGTAAAGGTTCGTTTGATGAATAAGGCGGTGGCCGGTGGCGGAACAAACATGCTTCCGGCGGTTCAAAAAGTAGCAGCGGGTCTTAATCAGGAGAAAGATCAATATCCGGAATATCTTTCGGCTTTTTATCTCATAGGAGATGGAGGGGATACTTGTAACAATGAGGATAATATTAGAACTCTCGTAGAATCTGATAGTGAATCAGGGGGTCTTGGAGAGCATATTAAGTCGGCCACGTTGATAGGAAATGAATCTCAAAGAAAAGCCTTGTCAGATATTTTTGGAGATGAAAATACAGAAGTTGCTTCGACGATGGAAGAAGTTATAGAAATGAATATGGAGAGAGTTTTAGAGGACATAGAAGCGTATGTAGAGGATCTAACTCAGTAACATCAAAATTCCCGGGCCTAAGTAGAGGATTAAGAGTGCGGGGAAGATAAAGAGCACCAGAGGGAGGCTTATTTTGATCGCGGCGGTGCGAGCGAGCTCTTCGGCGCGTTGTCTTCTTCGGGTTCGGATGAGATCAGATTGAACTTCGAGGGTTTGGGCGAGGGAGACGCCGAGTGTTCGGGCTTGGCGAATGGACCGAATGAGGTTCCCAAAAGAAGTGCTGGGTATTTTTTGGTGGAGCGTTTGGAGAATTTGATCGAGACTTTCTCCGTAGTGGAGCGTTTTCATTTCATCGTGAATAATGTTTTCGAGTTCATTTTTCGGATGGTTCGTGAGATGAGAAAGCGCTTGTTCGAGCGTTTGTCCGGATTGGAGCGTGAGTGAAAGCAGGTCGAGAAAAGTAGGCGTTTGAGTGGCGAGTTTTTGCGCAAATTTTTCTTGTTGTACGCGTTTCCAGAGATTGGGGAGGAAATAAAGAAGGAGGGCGAGAATAATGAATTTGAAAACTTGTGATCCTGAGAATTTAAGAATAAAAAAATGGAAATAAAAAAGAATCCAAGCCAGAGTTAGTATAATTTTTTTGTAAGTCTTCATGTTGTTTTGGGATGAATTATTTTCCAGATCCAAAGACCGCCAAGAACTTCTAGAAGAATAGAAATAGCCAGCATGATGTGGCCTGAAGGGGTGTGGAGAAGCAGTTTGAGGTGAACGGGAGAGAGCCAATGAAAAAAAAGAAGGGAGATCGGCCAGAGTCCGGCAATGAGAACGCCACTGAGTCGTCCTTGGGCGGTGAAGGTGCGCAGATCGCGCGCGAGTTTTTGTCGTTCTTCGATCAGATGCGCGAGCCTTTGAAAAAGGAGAACAAGATTTCCGCCTGTTTTTTGGAGGATGTTTGTACTTTGGACAAAAAATTGAACTTCAGGATCGGGGTTTTTTTGGGCAAAGCGACGAAGCCCTTCGTCCATCGAGCCGTGAAGCGCTTGTTCCTGGAGTATTTCTTCGAGGGACTGGCGGAGTGGTTGCGGGGTTTCTTGGGCAACAAACGCGAGAGATTGGGGAAAAGAATATCCGGCACGAAGGGTTTGAGAGAGGCCTCGAAGAAAAGGCGGCAGTGTCTTTTGGGCGTTGAGTTTTTTGTATGAATTATGGCGCAGAAAGTGCTTGAGTGAGGAGCGGGAAGCGTGAAGATGTTGCTGTGTTTTTTTGAGTGTTTGATGCGTGGCCAAGAGCCGCGTGAGTGTTATAAAAATAATTCCCATGAGGCCTATGAGACTGAGCCAAATGAGAGTCGGCGACGCGAATAAAAACGTCATAATTTTTCAGAAAAAATAGGACGAAGTTGGTATTCGTCTTTTTTGAGTGTGGGAAGGACTTCGGTTATCGAGATTATTTTTCTTTGGCCTGATGCAAGTCGGGCTTGCTGGAGAATGATATCAATGCCTTGTGCGATTTGGGTGCGGATAGCCGAAAGAGGGAGGTTCTGGCTTCCCAGGAGGATCATAGTTTCGATTCGGGAAAGGCTTTCGAGCGGGGCATTCGCATGCACGGTGGTGAGCGATCCTTTGTGTCCGGTGTTCATGGCCTGGAGCATATCTATGGCTTCGGCGCTTCGTATTTCGCCAACGACAATGCGATCTGGGCGCATGCGAAGTGCATTTTTAAGGAGCTGTCGAATCGATATTTCGCCGACGCCCTCGAGGTTTGCAGGTCTGGATTCGAGCGCTATGCGGTGGGGATGAGTGATGCGTATTTCGGCGGCATCTTCTATCGTAATAATGCGTTGAGTATGCGGTATTTGATCGGCTAGGGCGTTTAGGGTGGATGTTTTCCCCGATCCGGTTCCTCCAGAAATAAGAATGTTTTTGCGCTGAAGAATGGCGTCTTTGAGGAAATCGGCTTGGGCTTTGGTGATGGATTTATGGTTTTTTAGATCTTGGAGCGTGAAGGGTTTTGTGGGGAATTTTCGGATCGTGAGTGTGGTCCCGGTGAGGCTCAGTGGCGGTATAATCGCGTTTACGCGGGATCCGTCTGGTAGCCGGGCATCGACCAGGGGCTGGCTTTCGTCTATGCGACGGCCGACCGGTCCTACGATTCGGTTGATGACATTTCGCAGTTGCTCTTCCGAGGCAAAATGATGTTTTGTTCTTTGGATTTTCCCTTGGGATTCGATGAAAATATTATGGGGTCCGTTGACCATGATTTCGCTGATCGAATCGTCTCGTAGTAATGGCTCAAGTGGCCCGAGTCCAATAAGGGAAAATACAACCGCGTCGATGAGTCGGTTTTGTTCGACGGTGGTAATCAGAAGATCTTGAGGGTTGAGCGCTTGGACGCACCAGCGACGAAGCCGGGCTTCGTCGGGGGTTGTTATTTCCTCTTTTCTGAGTCGGTCGATGAGGGTGGTTCGGAGCTTTGTTTCAAGTGTTGACATTAGAGGGATTGAAGTTGGATGAGTATTTCTTGGAGGGCAGATTTCCATTTTGATTTTCGGTGAAGTGCGACAGGAAGCCCTTGAAAGGATTGATCCCAAAAAGGTTTTTCGTCCCAAGGAAGTGATCCGAGCCATCGGGCATTTGCGGGGAGCGCTTTGGGGCTGTATGCGTTTTTTGGCCCTTGGTTTCCTAAGATCCAGAAAGCCTTTTCGGGAGATTGTTGGGATAGAATATTGGTGGCCTCTAGGCTTGCTGGATCTAGGGTGGTTATGAGGACTTGGTGATCAACCGTTTGGGTTATGATTTTTTTAAGTTTTTTGGGAAAAGAGGCATGAAGATCTATAAAGAGATGATCATAGTTTTTGCAAAGGAGATCCCACAGGATTTTAAATTTTGAGGACTCTACATCGGACCAGTCATTGGGCGCTGAGTGATAAGTATCGACGATATATTTCTGGCAAACGCGCGAGAGAATTTGGGGGGTTTTTTCGTCTGTATTGAGAAAGTCGAGAAGCTTTGAAACAGGATGAGGCTGAGATTGTCCTAAGATGAAATGAAGATCGGGAAATTGAGTACACTGAATCACTCCGACGCGCTCGTCGGGGGTGAGTTGTTGCTGAAGAAGCGCGAAGTTTATCGCTACAGAAGTGGCACCACAGCTACGAGCACTGGAAAATAGAACCTGCATTTCCTTCACCATAGGAGTGTTTTTCTCCGTGCCAAATATTTAATCTCGATTTAAGATTCAGTGTTGAGTGAAAGAAAAATACTCAGTATTTTTCGGACTCGTTTGAGGGTTGATAGTGGGATTTTTCCGATAGGTTTTGCTTTTCGAGATTTCCACGAGAGGTTTTTAAGATGGTCACAGAGAATAACTCCTTCGGTATCACAAGATCCTGGAATTGGAACCTCAAAAGGATAGCCTTTTATGTGGCTCGTGATGGGACAAAGGACGGCCAGGCCGGTTTTTTCGTTGTAGGTTTTGGGGGAGAGTACGAGGGCGGGGCGAAATCCACTTTGTTCGTGTCCACGGGAGGGACAAAAGTTTAAGAGGATGAGATCTCCGGTGTCTGGGATAAAAGTTTTTGGCATTACCAGATTTCGTTATCAATGGGGGTGTCGGAGAGTGTTTCTTCGTGGATATTTTGGGGATTTATATTGTTGAGAAGGCTTTTGAGGTCTGTATTTTTATTTGAAGCTGGCTGTATGAGGAGTCCTGATTCTTCCATAGAAATAGTTACTTCTTGGTTTTCTTTCACTCCCAAAGCTTGAATAAAAGCCTTTGGAATACGAAGGGCGAGTGAATTTCCCCATTTTTGTACTTTGGGCATGGCAAAATATTTAAAAATGTATCTACAATGACTATACATCTTGAGGGGATTAAAAACAAGGCCAGCATAGAAAGCGTTTTGTGCTTTTTCAAATATTTAATCTAGATTTAATATTTGCTCCCACGGAAGATCCAGATCTTCTCTTCCAAAATGCCCATAACTGGCGGTTTGGGAGTAGATCGGGCGTAATAGATTGAGTGATTTGATGATGCCTTGGGGCGTGAGGTCGAAATTTTGGCGGATTATTTTCTCAAGTTCAGCGTTTGATTTTTCAGAAGTTTGAAATGTTTCGACACGGATAGATACCGGTTCAACCACGCCGATGGCGTAGGCTATTTGGACTTCGCATTTAGAAGCGAGTTTTGATCCGACGATGGATTTGGCAACCCATCGAGCGGCGTAAGCGCCGGAACGGTCAACTTTGGAAGGGTCTTTTCCGGAGAAGCATCCTCCGCCGTGCGGCGCGGATCCTCCGTAGGTATCGACGATGATTTTTCGCCCTGTCAGGCCACAATCTCCTTGTGGTCCGCCAATGATAAACTGTCCGGTGGGGTTGATGTGGAAAATAGTTTTCTCGTCTATCCAGTTTTCACAGATGGGATTTATTACATATTTTATCAGATCTTTTTGAATCTGTTCTTGGGAAATATCTGGCGCATGCTGAGCCGAACAGACAATGGTATGCACGCGTTTTGGTTTTTGATTTTCATCATATTCTACGGTGACCTGTGCTTTTCCATCGGGACGCAAATAAGGCAGCGTTTTATCTTTGCGGACGTTTGATAATTTTTGCGTTATTTTATGGGAAAGACTGATCGGAAGCGGCATGAGTTCGGGAGTTTCATCGCACGCATATCCAAACATCAGTCCTTGGTCCCCGGCTCCATCTCGATCCACACCCTGGGCGATGTCAGGTGATTGTTCGTCGATCGATGTCAGGACGGCGACAGATTTCCCATCAAAGCCTAAGTTGTCTTGGTCATAACCAATTTTGAGAATGGTTTCGCGGGCAATTTTGGGGATATCGACATAGCACGCGGTGCTGATTTCGCCGGCAATGACAACCATCCCGGTGTTGACCAGCGTCTCACAGGCCACGCGACCGTGTGGATCTTGGGTCAAAATAGCATCTAAAATGCTATCAGAAATTTGATCGGCAATTTTATCCGGATGGCCTTCGGTGACGGATTCGGAGGTAAAAAGATAAGACATGATAGAAAAAAAAGAAGTTGTAGATACAAACTTCTTTATCGAGAGGATTATTTTATTATCCCGTCTGAGTGGAGCACCTTATTTTTGAAATAGGTTGCTAGCTGGTCAAAGAGTCAGACCTCTCACAGCTTCTCGATAAAGACAGGGTAATCGTATTTGAAAAGGTCAAAAAGTCAAACAGCGCGACGCCCACGGAGGGTGTCGCGCTGTTGACAGCATCAGGAAGGCGTTGGTGGTTTTAAGGCGTAGTTATTATGGGGATTACTACACAAAAATTAGGCCGTCCTTCTCGCGAAGTATCCCTGGGCACTCAAGACCTTTCTCGGGGGGAACTCCCTCGGGAAAATTTTAAAGGGGTTTATTCAGCTTCCATTAACATTCAATATCGACTGACGCTTGAGTTTATTATTGAGGATGCGCTGATTGTTCCGGTTAATATTGGATCGCATGATAAAGTCTATTAATATGTAGTAATTTGTGTTATAATGATCTGTTATGGATCATTTAAAATCCTCGGCTGACGATCTTCCCGAAAAAGACAATTTTTTTTGTGATTTTCTTGATGGTCTACAGAATAGATTTAAAAGTCGATTTCTCCATACAATTACACCTCCTGTGACAGAGGATGAAATACTTTGTTCTTCAGTTGATCCAGGGGATCCATATTTGAACGATGTTCAAGAGTCGATTCTTGCTATGGAAGAGGATGAAGCGTTACGACAACTGTATCGAGATGTTATTTTGGATAAAAACCCAATGGCTCTTCAGAAAAAAACGAAAAAGCAATTACGAGCTCTTGAAAAAATAAAACGAACGGGCGCTCTAAAACCTTTTCAGGATTTTATGCAAAAGGGATGTGTTATATCTTCGGGGCATGATTCTGGTATTCAACAACTTCTGGCCCCTATTCATACGGGTAAGCAATCTCATGGGGGTTTTTTGTTGGACCAGCTCTTTAGGGCTCAAAATTATGTTTATGCAGGGTTGAGCACGCTTCCGCATTTAATGGCAGGAGGCGTCTCTGGTTCACTAGATATTGATAAATCTTCTTTAAAAAGATCCGGGCGTACTGTTTTGTTGGAAACGGGACTGGATCAACGAGCTGAAATTGTTATGACTGATGTGTCAGATATTCGACATTTTGTTGGGGACCATGATGTATCTTTTGTGAAGCATTATCTTGATAATATGTTTGATTATGAAGGGGGGAAGGAATTATTGGCTCTGTATTTGTAACTTGTTTTTAAAACTCCGAGAGAGGCAAAAGTTTTTTTTGAATTTTTTATACACCCAGAGCATGCACAGCACTGGGAAGAGATTATTTATCACGGGATTGATCCTTCTGCTACAGGAGATATAAACATGGAGGAGCCTCGTTTGAGGGAAATTGTTGCATCTATGCAGGATATTTATCAGAAAACAGGGATTCATCCTCCCTTTTCTCTTGAGGTTCGGATTCATGATTATGCCGACATTGACATTGGGCCTCCTGATAAAGTCTATTAAATATTGACTTTTTCGGCTCCCTGACTACAAATGACAGGATAACTTTTAAGTTTTTTTTATGTCGATTCGAAATATTGCCATCATCGCTCATGTGGATCATGGGAAAACAACCCTAGTAGACGCCTTACTGAAGGCCGGCGGAGCCTTTTCTGACCACGAGGAAATAGTGACTTGTGTCATGGATAGTAATGACCAGGAAAAAGAGAGAGGGATTACTATTTACGCAAAAAATGCGGCGATTGAGTACCAGGGAGAGAAGATTAATATTGTAGACACGCCTGGTCATGCCGATTTTGGGAGTGAGGTAGAACGTGTATTGCAGACCGTGGAAGCGACCGTCTTGGTCGTGGATGCCTACGAAGGACCGATGCCACAAACGAAATTTGTTCTCAAGAAATCTCTTGAGCAGGGCAAGAAGGTCATCGTGGTGATTAATAAAATTGATAAGCCGTCGTCACGGCCAGCGTGGGTGGTCGACCAGGTGTTTGATCTCTTTGTAAAATTAGGAGCGACGGATGAGCAGCTTGATTTCCCGTATATGTATTCGATTGCTCGGGACGGGATTGCTATTCGGGATTTGAATGATGAACACAAAGACATCACGCCGCTTTTGGATTTTATTTTGGAACATGTACCAACGGCAGAAGAAAACACGGAGGCTGACTTTCGTATGCAGCCGGCGACTTTGGGATATGATAACTTCTTGGGAAGAATCGCGATTGGTCGTGTTCATGAGGGAACCCTCAAGGTAAATCAACAGGTGAGTATTTTGACGCCAGAAGGCGCAAAGCGGAGCGGAAAAATTGCGAAATTATTTACGTTTAAAGGGCTTCATAAAGTACCAGTAGAAAGTGTTGGTGCGGGAGATATTGTGGCGGTTGCGGGTTTAAGTGATATTTTTGTGGGAGAGACTATTGCAAGTGTTCCGGATGCAACGCCGCTGCCAGCAATTACCGTCGACCCTCCTTCTTTGGCGATGTATTTTATGGTGAATGACTCGCCTTTTGCTGGACGTGAAGGGAAGTTCGTTACGAGTCGTCAGATTCGTGATCGATTGGAAAAAGAACTTGAAACGAATGTGGGACTCCAGATTGATTTTGATTGCGGAGACGGTGATGAGATGAAAGTTTTGGGGCGAGGTGAGATGCACTTGGCCGTTTTGATTGAGACGATGCGCCGAGAAGGATTTGAGCTTCAGGTCTCGCAGCCGGAAGTGGTCTTTCAGGAAATTGACGGAAAGAAATGTGAGCCCATTGAAAGTGTCGTGGTAAACGTTCCAGAAGAAATGAGCGGGAAAATTATTGAATTGATGTCGCTTCGAAAAGGACAGATGACGAATATGGTGACAGAAAATGGGACGACGCAGTTGGAGTTTGATATTCCGATGCGAGGTCTTTTGGGCATTCGTTCGAATTTCATCATTTTGACCAAAGGAGAAGGGACGATGTACAGCTCGTTTGCACGGATGGAACCGCATGTGGGATCGATTGAAAAACGTCAGGTTGGATCGCTTATTTCCGGAGAGACCGGGACAACGACGGGGTACAGTCTTTGGAAACTCCAAGAACGAGGGCCGCTTTTTATTGGCGCTGCGGTTGAGGTTTATGAAGGCATGATTCTTGGGGAACATAACCAAGGTTCTGACCTGACGGTGAACCCTATCAAGGGAAAACAATTGACCAATGTCCGTTCTTCAGGGGCTGATGATGCGATTAATATTACGCCACCGATCATTGTGACGCTTGAAAAATCACTCGAATATATCAAAGAAGATGAGTTGGTGGAGGTCACGCCTGAAAGCGTGCGACTGCGAAAAAAACATCTCACGGAAAACGATCGAAAGCGCAATAAGTAAAAAAAGAGTATGACACAATCATTTTCAGATCTCGGTCTTTCAGACATTTCACTCGAAGCTATTGCCAAGAAAGGCTTTGAGGAGCCGACTGAGATTCAGGCGAAAGTTATTCCCCTCCTGCTCGAATCGAATCGAGACGTTATTGCGCAGGCGCAGACAGGAACGGGGAAAACCGCTACTTTTGGGCTGGTCTTTACGGATCGATTGACGCCGCGCAAATCAAAAGCCCCCCAAGCGGTGGTTTTGGCACCGACGCGAGAGCTGGCAGTGCAGGTTTCAGAAGAACTTAATTCCCTCAAAGGAGCTAAGAATTTATCGATTGTGCCGATCTACGGCGGACAGTCGTGGGGACTTCAACGGAAACATCTTATGGCGGGTGTGGATATCGTTGTGGGAACGCCAGGACGGATCATGGATCACTTGGAAAAAGGGACTTTGAAGTTGAATCAGGTGGATTATTTCGTGCTCGACGAAGCCGATGAAATGCTTAACATGGGGTTTATTGAAGACATTGAAGTGATCCTCAGTCATACGAAGCCCGAACGACAAACGTTGCTTTTTTCGGCCACGATGCCGCGTCGGATCTCCGATCTGGCGAAAAAATATATGAAGGATCCGGTGAGCATCAAAACGGAAGCCGATCGTATTACCAACAATGCTGTAGACCAGATTTATTTTGAGGTTTCTCCGAGGGATAGATTCGAAGCGTTATGCCGAATTATTGATATGGAAGAAGATTTTTATGGGATTATTTTTTGTCGGACGAAGATTGATAGTGATGAGGTGAGTAAGCATTTGTGTGATCGTGGATATCGGGCAGAAGCCTTTCATGGCGATGTTTCTCAGGATCGTCGAGAGCATATTTTAGGAAATTTTAAAAAACGAAAAACGGAAGTTTTGGTCGCCACAGATGTGGCAGCGCGTGGGATTGATGTGAATGATCTGACACATGTGATTAATTATGCATTGCCTCAAAATTCAGAATCGTATGTGCATCGTATTGGTCGTACGGGACGGGCCGGGAAAACAGGGAAAGCGATCACGCTTATTTCGCCTTCGGAATCTCGAAAGCTTCGGATGTTTGAGTCTCGTGCAAAGGCGGAAATCCAAAAAAAGAATATTCCAGACGGGCTCGTCATGGTCGATCTTAAAAAAAGAAAGATTATGAAGGACATGGAATCTATTTTGGGCGACGAAAAAGCGCTTCAAAAGTACAAGGATTTAGCTTTGGATATGTTTAAAGGCGAAGAAAGGGAGTCCGTTATTGCGGCGCTTCTGCAGTATA
>DGOF01000044.1 GCA_002389285.1 Patescibacteria group bacterium UBA4473 | reverse complement strand
TGGAAAAAGGCCGGACTCGGCCTTCTGGGGAAGATCGGATTAGATCTATCACCCAATTCAGAAGTATTAACCGGTCCAGAGAAAGCCAAACAAAAAAAAGTAGATTTAGAACAAAATGAATGGGCGAATAAAATAGGGCAGAATGAGGTTACCAAAAGAGTTTTGGGTACCGGGTCCGAAATTGTAAAACATATTTCGCGAGGAACCGGACCGATTGATGTTCATCATTCGAATGTCTTTTTTGAAAAAAAGGGTGCCTTGTGGGGACATATGGCAGAAGGGGGAACCATGGAACTGGTTCCTGCGGCGCTCTTTCAGAAAAAAGGTATTTCTTCCGATGTAGCCTCTATTGCCAAGGCCCTGATAAGAAATGCGGAAAATATGCAGAATCGGGCAGATGTTATGATTCTGGCGACGAAGAGTATGATTGATGAGGATATTAAATGGGGAGCCGAAAAGGTATTTACTCGAAGTGGAAACAACAAAGTAAAAGCAGCTGCGGATCTTCTCAATCCAACGGTCTTCGATACGGAAGGGGTGCGGGCAGGACTTTCTGCCGAGATGGCCTATGAGACGGTTCGACTTTGTAGATCAGAGCTACACCGACAGCATATACTTATTTCTGCGGCTCGAAAACGTCTTGAAAGAGATTTTTTAGACTTGGCGATAGACTGGTTTCCCGGAACAGAATCAGATAAAGACTTTGAAAAAGATGGGGATCCTTTTGTTGTCAAAAACGGTGGAATTTCCGTAAAAAAAGAGGGAAGTGTCTTTAAGGCGGGTGTTTTATCAGCGCAAGATGTAAGAGCTCTTGGGTTTACTCCAGAGGAAGCCGCGATGCTTTTGAATGAGCATTCGTTGAAGCTTTATGAGGAAACTGAGATATTTGATTAAGCGTCCTCACTCCACCCAGATTATATCTTCACGCCTACGCCACCAGGTGAGTTGTCTTTTAGCGTAGTTTCGATTGAGTTTTTGGTAGCGTTGAAGGGCTTCTTCTTTGGAAATATCTCCGGAGAGAAAGGCTTCGACTTCTTCATAGCCCAGACTTGTTTTAGCACTTTTACAGATGTTTAAATCCAGCATTTTTTGTGTTTCTTCTATCATCCCACTATTGAACAATATTTGTGTTCGATTGTTGATGCGGTCATACAGCGCTTCTCGCTCCCAATGCATGCCAAGTTTTAAATAATCATAGAGAGGATCAGATTTTTGCGTGGATTTAGAGCCATCTTGAGAAAATACATAGTTTTCGGAAATAGCATCCAGCCAGAGCATCGTACCGCCACAAAGAATCGGGATCGCCTTACGCGAAAAAATTTCTTCTATTTTTTTAAACGCATACTGCTGGAACTCATAGGCGGAAAATCGTTGATCAGGATCGATCAGATCGAGTCCATGGTGGGGAATAGACTTCATTTCCTCGGTCGTAATTTTTCCCGAAGCGACATTAATACCTTTATAGATCTGTCGAGAATCGACCGATATAATTTCAGATTTGAGATTCTGTTTACGCGCTAAAAACTGCGCGACCTGAATAGAAAAGTCGGTTTTCCCAGAAGCTGTAGCGCCTAATATTTCAAGAACAGGAGAGGGTTTCTCCTGAACAAATTTTGTGATCAACTGGAATATTTCTTTCATAAAGGATGGTAGCCTCACCGGGGATCGAACCTGGATCTACTCCTTAGGAGGGAGCTGTTTTTCCATTAAACTATGAGGCTATTTTAGTAAGCCTTTTGGACTTTTATGTTTTCATAGAAATAATCAAGAATTTCTTTATAGTTTTTTCCTTCTTTGGCCAGTTCGCGAGCCGTATTACCCGACAGGCCGACGCCATGTCCTTTTTGTTCGAGTCCTACGTCATGAGGAAGGTCTTGGGCTCGCGTCCACGGATAGGCCCGGGACCATTTGTCAGAGCTGCGGCCATTACTTTGTGTGTAGTAAGGACCAATAGCCGGTTGGCCTCCGTACGCAATGACCTGCCCCTGTGTTTGCTTGAGAAGCTCGATTTGATCTGAGTGATAGCGTTCCCATTCATATCCCAGATAAAACTGTGAGGTGGCCGGATCATCTTCTAGATCATACAGGCTCGTGTGAAATTTACGTTTTTTGCCACTATAAACCAGCGCATAGCTCCGTGCCAGGACATGGATAGCATGCTTCTTTTCAAGCGGCTCGGAAGAGGGTTCTTCAGAGAGGCCTCTCAGGTAGGTCTCAATGGGTAATTCGTTGACCAGAACAAGCTTTCCATCATTGCTGACATGCGCATTGATCTGTTCTCTGAATTGATTGTAGGCACGACTGCCCAGGCCTCGGTTGTAATTTTTAATGGTGAGAATGCCGGAGGTTTTGATCTGTACACGTTGAAGGCTAAAAAGCGTCTTGCTATCAGACATAAGATCCAACCACTGTTTGGGGCCGTCAGTTTGTGAGATAAGTCGTGCGTTTGTATGCGCCGGAAGACTTAAAATTCTTTCATTTTTTTCATTAAAAATATGCAGAGATTGAGAACTTTGAATGTCGGCAAAGCGTTCATCAAAAAAGGCGAGTTTTATTTTTACGGGAGGTCCGAGCTTGGTATCGGTTGTCGGAAGAGCCGGATTTTTAAAAAATCGAGAAGATGCTCCGCGGGCCATCTCTTTGGAGTCAGACGTTTTGATCATAGAGGCCGTAGCCTGCTTAGTGATGTCATGAATTGACCGCCGAGAAAGCATGCGTTTATCCCCTGAGACTTGAAAAGGAAAGGGCATCACCAAAGATTCAATATTTTCTCCGGTGTAGTTTTTGAGAAAGGTCGGGACCAGTTCAAGGGAGTATTTCCCATTGGGGGTTGTTTTTGCATAGAGTCGACCACGAAAGATGCCGGTCTCTCCCGCACGAATCACCTCTGTAGAGCGGAGAGGGGTCGTGAGGAGCCCTTCAGGTTTATGTCGGACTTCTATGGCAGATCTCGCTTTCCAAGCGGTCTTGGTATTATTGCGGACTTTAATTTCAAAGGTTTCTTTGGACCGGCGAGAAATACGTTTGGAAGAGATGAGTTTGGCGAGTTCTATGGATCGTTTTTTGGGAGGGGCTTTGACCACCACTTGCGTTTTAAGATATTTTTGAACCTCCGTACTTTTCTTTAAAAAATCTCGGCCAAGTTTGAGACGACTTTTTTCTTGTTTTCGGAGATCGTTCGTCAGTTGCATTACTTTTTTCCGAATTTCAGGAAGTCTTTTGTGGAGGTTCTTTCCTGGGCAAGCCGTACCATGACCACTTCGTGCTACATCGCGATGTCCAGAAATATTGTAAGAATTTTGTCCGGAGAAAAAACTACTGCTATTAGGATCGATCTGAAAACGGTTCGCATGATCGGCGAGCAAAAGCGTCAAAATATTCATTTGGGCTTTGGTGGGTTCTTCCCGTTGAAAATTACCCATTAAAGACACACCAATACTTCCGATATTATGATAAGCGGTATGCCCTCCAACGGCCTGGGGTCCACCGGCACGTCCTTCATAAATATTCCCTTGTTTATCGATGACATAGTTATAACCAATGTCCCCCCAACCACGAGTAATCGTATGGAAGCTATAAATCGCCCGCATGATTTCAGCCGGAGGGCGTTTTTCTGTAACGTATTCACCGGTGTGATGAATGATGAATTTTTCGATATAAGGATTTTTGGAAATCGGCCAAAAGAGTTTTTCACCTTGAGCATTCGTTTTGTTTACAAGCTTTGGGCGATACTTTGGTTTCACTAAATCCGACTCGGCATTGAACCATTTTTTAAAGAAACGATGGAAAGGTTTTTGAACACGAAGACTTTCATCGGCGCCCCATTCAGCACGAGAAATATAACGAGGGCGTCGAACATAACGCGGGTTTCCCGCTGGGTCATCGAGAGTGTCATCATCAAAGGGTTCAAATTTGGCCACGAAGTTTTCTCCTCGACGATGGGTGTTAAAGAAATGTCCAACGACAGAAAGAGGTTCGTCTACTTTCATACGGAGCGTTTTTTGGGTATCGCCCGCAAAAAGAAGATCCAGGGTTGAAGCGGGGGCTCCATGGTTTTCTTCAAGGGCATGCCAGAGTTTCCATTCTCCCGAATCATCAGCATACCAGACAGGAGGAAGCGTCTCTCCATCAGGGGAAAATAAGCTTACGGCATTCCAAGGGTGCTCGGTCGTGAGTTCAAACGCACCGGGCTCAACGATAATCATTTCTTCAAAAAAGGTAGGCGTGTCTCCACTCCAGAGATTCACTCCTGCTAATAATCCGAGAAAGAGGCCTTTTGGCATAGGTATTTGTGTTCCTGAGTATTGTAAGAAAAATCAGCCCCTTGGTCAAATTTAGTGTTCAAAAAATAAGAAGTGATTTGTATGAAAATATTTCAAATCAGTCTCTCAATATTTTTGAAATGGCACGATCGAGTTGTCGATCAATTTTAGACTGACGTTCTTCGGGGGTTTGATCGGTAACGGTAACATCAGGATCAATTCCTTTCTCATGGATCCAACGGCCTTCGGGGGTGATCCATTTGGCAATCGTGAGCTTAAGGATGCCTCCATTTTGGTAGTTCAAGACTTGTTGAACGGTTCCTTTCCCGAGGGATGTAGAACCAATGATGGTCGCTTTTTTATAGTCTTGCATCATGCCGGAAAAAATCTCTGAAGCGGAGGCAGAACCTTTGTTTTGGAGGATAACAATATTATCAAACTTAGAAAGAGGACCGGTCAGACCGGCTTTATAAACTTTCGTATGATCACGTTCTTCCACCGAAAAGATGACATCGCCTTTGGTCAGGAATATTTCTCCCATTTTAACCGCGGAAGTGAGAAGGCCTCCTGGATTATTCCGCAGATCAATAATCAGTCCTCGAGGATTTTTGTGGGAAACCTCTTCTTTCCAGAGATTTAAGAACTTTGTATGCGTATCAGCATTAAATTGATGCACGCCGATTACCGGGACGCCATTCTTCCATTTAAGCGTAATAGGCGGGACAATAATCTTTCCACGAATAATCGTGATATCTCGACTTCCTGATGAACGAAGAATAGTCAGCTTAACTTTGCTTCCAGCAGGACCTTTAATAAGTGCGACCGCAGCTCTGATCGAAAGATCTGCGATAGAGTCTCCATCAACATGGGTTACAATATCGCCGGGGAGAATACCCGCTCGTTCGGCAGGGGATCCGGTGATGGGGGAGGTAATAGTGAGTTTTTCTTCCATCATTTCGACATAGGCTCCGATGCCTTCAAATTTCCCCTTAAGGCCTTCGTGGAAATCTTTTGATTTATCGGGCTCAATATAGCTTGAATATTTATCTCCCAATTCTTTGACCATGGCCACAATAGCCGCGTCAATCATGGATTCTTTTTTCTCTTTATCCAAATCTTCAATAAAACGATAGCGTTGTTGGATTTCTGAAAAAACAGATTCCATGACACGGCCGTTTGGAATGGAGAGGGAGCTACTGTTAAAAGAAGGACTGCTGGATTTTTTGGAAGGGCTTTGAATGGCTCTTAGCTTGAGCGATTGAGATCCGATCTTACGCGGCGATCGCTGTTGGCGATTTGCACGGGCACGATTCACACTGTTTTGGCGAACAGAGGAAGAAGTTTGTTTGGTTCGAATCGTTGATTTTCGTTGTCGGCCCGTGGTGTCATATCGATAAATCCATTCAATAAGGTCTCTCCGTGAGAGGGGAGCATAAGGACGAAGTGGGTGTACATCTCCTGCCTGCAAAAGTCCTGATGCATAGGCAGCTTCCGCATAAACAAGGGCTTTAGATTTGGAGGAGACCCCGCTTAGCTTTGCTCGAAATTCAGGAGAAATTCTCTTGGGAGCTTGGATGCCGTAGACTTTCAAAAAATATTTCAGAGCTTGGATGCGTGTGACATGACCCTGCTCATCAAACTCTTGATTTGGGTTGATCAGTCCTCGGCGAATAGCTTCTCTCAGAAATTGTGCGAGTGGATTTTTTTCCTGAATATTGGGAGGGAGTTGGGTATCAAAAGTTGCTGATTGTGGATTAAATCCTGTATCTCGAATAAGAACTTCCCAAAATACGCCCGCGGAAACATTGCTATCAGCACGAAAAAATCGTCCATCATCTTTTAAAACGCCTCGATTAACAAGACTTTCAACCGCCGGCTTGAGGGTCGAGTTGGGAGAAATGTCCCGAAAAGCCGAAGCAGAAGGGGCAAGGAGCGCCGTGGTGATCAGAAGAGCGAGAAGTCGTTTGATGGGCATAATAATTGGGAAAAAAGCCCCTGAAGTGTACCTAAAAATCACAACGGATCAACTTACATTCTCTTTCTTCCATACCACAATCAGAGTTTTGAAAAATATAATGACATCGAGCCAGAGGCTCCAATTTTTCATATAAAACAATTCATATCGCATTTCTTCTTCAAATTCGAGTTCAGAACGACCATTGATTTGGGCAAATCCCGTTAGGCCGGGTTTGATCGTAAGAATCTGAAGATCTTCAGGTCGATATTTTTTGACCTCTTCCGGCAGATGGGGACGGGGACCAATAAGACTCATTTCACCGCGTAAAACATTCCAGAGGTTGGGAAGCTCGTCAAAGGACCACTGTCGGAGAAACGATCCAAATTTGGTGATACGAGGGTCTTTTTTCATTTTAAAGAGCACGCCACCTTTCCGGTCATTCTTTTTTAAAAGTTTTTGTTTTAATTTTTCAGCATCGGGAACCATGGTCCGAAATTTAAGACATTGAAAATGTTTTCCACGGCGTCCGACTCGATCAGATCTATAAAAGATAGAGGTCTCGGGGTTTTCTTTTTTGAGTTTCCAGGCAATCCATCCTAAAAGGGGACTGATCAGAATCAAAAGGATCAAAGCGAGAAGATAGTCGACGGCTGATTTGATAACATACCCCCATCCTTCGATTTTATGGTTGCGAAGATTGATGATAGGAAAAGGCCCCATCGTCGAAGTATCAACCGAGGCGAGATCGAGGCCAAGCTCATCTGGAATATAGCGGAACTTCGCATGATATCGGTGAGAGGTTCTGATTAAATCATGCGTGAGTTGAGTATGAGCTTCTGGGGTAGCAAGGAGGACTTGCTCAGGAGTGAAGTGTTCAAGTTGCTCGCTCAGGTCATCGAAAGTTCCCGCGTAATGAAATCCTTTGGGAGCATGTCGTCCGGCTTTATCAGATAGTAATCCTACAAGTTCGTATTTAGGGTTTTCCACAATGTACTGAAGACAATTTTCCAAAAGTTTTCCACTCCCCAGGAGCAAAATCCTTTCACGGCCCCATCCATAGTCATAAAATTTGCGTCGTAGCTTTCGAACCCAGTAGCGTCCCGTGATCAAAAAGATCAGTCCAAGGACCCAGGCCGTTCCAAAAATAAAGCGCGAAAAGAAAATAAACTTGGAGAAGAAAAAGAGCACCACCAGGAGGGCAAATCCAGCCGTGAAGCTCCAAAAGAGCTGATAAAATTCATCCCATTTTTTTTCATCGTGATCAATGGCATAGCGACCATTAATGGCGAATACAAAAATCAGAAAAAGAGCGGATTTAATAGAGAATCCCCCAAAAGCCTCCAAGGAATAGAGTGTCGTGGGCGCAGAGATGCCCAAAACTAAAAACCACTTCATGCGTAAAAAATAGGACAAGAACAATCCCATACTTATCGCCAAACCATCAGAGATGATTCGAGCCAACGCAAAAAAGAAATCAAAACGACGCATGCAGGTCGCAGTATAGCGCAGACCTCGTGTATTGCAATTTCAAGATGCCCGTTTTATTTCTTCGGCACAAACAATTCAACGCGATCACCCACTTCAAAGAGCAATCCATCATGTTCAATCTTAAGTCCACATTCTGTGCCCTCATTGACTTCATTCACTTCTTTTTGTCCGAGTTGAACCGATTGAACTTTAGCCTGTCCAATGACGACTTCGATCATTTCTTTTTCTTCACTGTCTTCGTTGACCTGTTCTCGTAGTTGTCGGAGTCGGCAGAGTTTTCGCATTTTACCACTTACGACTTCTCCTCCCAAGACAACCATTCTTTTATTGGCGGCAAAGACGCCTTTAATCTTCATGCTGCCGATAATTTCTTCTACTTCTGTTTCTTCTATTTTGCCTTCTAAAATTTCTTGGAGTTTTTCAGTGAGATGATAGATCACGTCAAAAGAAAAGACTTTAACGCCTTCTGTGTCAGCTAATTTTCCGACTCGTGAGTTCATGGCCACATTAAATCCTACCACGACAGCCTCTCCAGCGGCAGCCAGCATGACGTCCGACTCCGTGATTTCTCCCACCCCAGAGTGAATAACTTTCGTAACAATATCTTCTGTTTTTACTTTTTCAGATTCACTGAGAACTGCCTCGAGGGTTCCGGCAGAGTCAGATTTGATAATAATCTTAAGCTGACTGAGCTTACTCTCAGCAATACGAGCCTTGAGGGTAGCGAGTGTATTTTTCTTTCGTTTTCCGAGTTCATCTTCGTTGGCAAATTCACCGACTTCTTCTGATTTTTTTCGGGCAAGTTTTTCAGATTCTGTAACCTGTAAAATGTCTCCCACATTTGGAAGATTGGAAAGTCCTAGAATACGAACCGGAGTAGAGGGTCCGGCGGTAAGAACTTCTTGACCTTGGTAGTCTCGCATGATGCGTATTTTCCCACTCTGATTATAGATCACAAAAGGATCACCTTTTTTGAGGGTTCCTGTGTTTACCAGAAGGGTGACACTTATACCGGTCTTGTGATCCATAGAAGATTCAATGACCGTCGCAATAGCATTCCGGTCGGGGTTGGCCTTAAGTTCTTGAAGTTCAGCCACAATGTGAATCGTTTCGAGTAATTTATCGATACCTTTTCCGGTTTTTGCTGAAACTTCGAGACAGGGAACATCGCCTCCCCAGTCTTCAGGATTAAGCTCTTTTTCTGCTAATTGTCCTTTGACAAGATCCGGGTTGGCGCCCTCGAGATCCATTTTATTAATTGCCACAATGATGGGAATATCTGCTTCACGAGCATGATTAATCGCTTCAAGTGATTGCGGTTTAAGGCCTTCAGTGGCCGCAACTACGAGAATTGCAATATCCGTCGTTTGAGCTCCTCGTGCTCGCATGGTAGTAAAAGCTTCATGTCCAGGCGTATCGAGAAAAGTAATCAGCCCTTGGGCAGTTTCGACTTGGTAGGCGCCAATGGCTTGTGTGATCCCACCGGCTTCTCCATCGACGACTTTGGCCTTTCGAATGAAATCCAAAACACTGGTTTTTCCATGATCAACATGTCCCATAATCGAGATGACAGCCGGTCGGGGACGGAGATTTTCAGGCTCTTCATCTTCGAGCATTTGGGAGAGATCTCCCCGAAAAAGTTCCGCTCCGGTGAGTTCGACAGCTTCTTTTTTAACTTTAACATCAAGTTCTCCCGCGATAATCGCGGCGGTTTCATAATCTAATTCATCTTTGATACTGGCAACAATTCCATTTTGCTTAAGTTTCACCAAAACAATCGGTAACGGTTTACCGATCTTGACCGAAAACTCGCGAACCGTCATTTCGAGGGGCAAGATAATCGTTCCATCTTCTTCCTGATTCATCTCTACTTCAGGACGATCGTCGTCTTCTTTCTTAAGTTTTTTCTTGTGGACTACTTTTTTTTGTCCGGCGGTTTTTTTCTGTTGTTTGTCTACAATCTCTCGATCGAGCTGTTCTTGAACTTCGTGTTCTGTTTGAGCGATCTCATCACCGAGTTCGGCCGTTTGAATCTGAGCGGCAATATCATCAGGAATGGTCTCGTCTTCAGGGATTTCAAAATCCAAATCCATTGCATGAAGCATGACCGCTTCGGGAGCAATATCTAATTTTTTGGCGAGATCTGAAACGGATATGGACATGAACGGAGGAACAGTAGCGAAAAAAAGGGAAAGAATCAAGAGAATAAGCGCATAGTTTCGATAAAGAAAGCCTGTTTTTTTATTGCTCATTGATAATTATTCATTGATAATTATCTTGATGACTTTCCTCGACACAGACATTTTCGCTCAAATCATTGCCGGAGATATTCCCTGCAATAAAGTATATGAAACAGATACTATACTCGCCTTTCATGATATTGCGCCAAAAGCCAAGACGCATATCATGATCATTCCCAAAGAAAATCTCGTGACGGCCAAAGAAGTCACGCCGGATAACACAGCGCTTTTTGGAGAATTATTTCTCGCAGCGAAAGAAATAGCGATTCAAGAAAATCTAGAAGGCTATAAATTACATATGAACGTCGACGAAGAAGGCGGACAGGTGGTTCCGCATGTGCATCTACATTTATTGAGCGGAGACTTTAAGACAGGGCTCTAATTATTTAAGCACTACTTATCTCTATCCATCAGTTTTTTCGCCGTAGCCTCTTCAATCAATCCTTCTTTCAAGAGATAATTTGTCATGGTCTTCATGCTGAGCATGCCGTCTTTGACGCCCGTTTCAATAACAGAGGGAAGTTGATAGATTTTGTTTTCACGAATGAGGTTTTCTACTGCCGTATTGGCAAACAAGACTTCAAACGCAGCGACACGCCCTTCGGCATCTTTTTTGTCGACGAGGGTCTGCCAGATAACAGCCTGAAGCGATTCTGATACCTGCGTACGGATCTGGTTTTGTTGATCAGCGGGGAAAATATCAATCAGACGACTGATAGTATTCGAAGAACTATTACTATGAAGTGTTCCCAGAACTAAAGATCCGGTTTCAGCGGCCGTAATAGCGAGTGCTGTGGTTTCAAGATCTCGAAGTTCTCCCACCAAAATAACATCCGGTGCCTGACGCAGTGCTGAGCGCAATGCATTCGCAAAACTCTTACTGTGGAGTCCGACTTCCCGCTGTTCGATCAGAGAGGTCTGACTTTGATGAATAAACTCAATAGGATCTTCGATCGTAATAATATGTTTGTTATATTTTTCATTGATCAGGTTAATGATCGCCGCTAGCGTCGTGGATTTACCAGAACCGGTTGATCCAGTGACGAGGACCAGGCCTGAAGGCATATCAACAATTTTGAGCAAAGATTCCGGAAGATCCAGCTCTTCAAAAGTCGGGATTGCATTCGGAATCGTTCGCATCGTGATGGAGATTCCATTTTTTTGGGCAAAGGCGTTCACACGAAATCGATAACCTCCTTCGATCGAAAGTGAGAAATCATGCTCGAGATTTTCTGTGAGTTTTTTATGATCGGATTTGGTCATGACTTCATTGAGGTACTGACCGAGTACTTTTGTGTCGAGTTTAGGCTCGTCTTCTAAGAAAATAGTTTTGCCATGTACGCGACAAGAAGGCTTTGCTCCAGAAGCCAGAAAAATATCTGAGGCACCTTTATTAATAGCTTCAAGTTGAATCTTATAGATATATTTTCGTACCAAAAATTTATCTTGGTAGAGATTTTGGACGCCAGAAACCGCTTTATTATACATCTTGCCCAGCGGAATAGATTTGAGTTTATTGGCAATTTCAGCCGGATACTTCGAAAGATCCAGGGCCTGAATTTTTTTGGCCAGGTCTGCGGGGTATTTCGTGAGTTGAAGATCTTTGAGTTTGTCCGCCACATCTTGTGGGTATTTTGTCAGGTCAAGCGCCTTAATTTGATCCATCACCTGGGTAACAGCAGAATTGTTGTCATCGGAGGGAGGCGTTTTGGCGGATGATGCGGGACTCATAGGGGGAGAAAATCAAAAGATTAGGCGGCCATCTGGGAGGTGTCTTCTACACCAGATTCATTAGACATATCGTTTGGATCGATATCAAAAGGTCCATCAGAAAATTCATCAACTTCAGCGGAGGCAAAGCCTTGGCCAGAGTCAGCGATTTCTGTTGTCTGTGTTGTCGTCAGTCCCTCCATAAAGTCCGTGAGTTCTGCCGCGGCTTCACTTGCTTCGGCTTCTTGAGTTGCCTGAAGGGTCTCTGTTGCCGCGAGGGCTTCCGCGTCAGCATCTATGACCGTTTGATCCGTTTCTAAAGAGTCAACACTCGCATCGGTTATACTCGCATTTTCGGCCGCAACCGATTCCCGCTCAGCGAGAAGTTGATCGGCTTGATCTTCCACAGAAGGAGGAAGGTCTGGTGTTTGATCCTGTGAATCGACCGTATCGAGACCATAAGCGCCTGGCGTTTCCGGAGAGTTTGTATTCATCGTTGTTCAGATGGGAAATTATTAAATTCAGCTTCCAAGGCGGTTACTTGACGCGCTTCAGATTGTTGCACTTGTTTTTCAGCCGCGAGAGAGAGCGCTTTGAGTTTCTTGGTGCGATGCTCTTTGCGGAGCGAGAGCGCTTCTTTTTGGTGACGCAAGTGCAGAGACTGCTCTTTGATGAGCATCTGCCAGAGCTGTTGTACTTTCGGATCGGGGAGTGCGGCAAGGTTGGCATGCAACCATTGTTTCTTCTCCGCAGACATAAACTGCGAGAGATCAATAAGTTTCAAAAGTTGAGGAGAAATCGTCATAGGAAAAAAAAGCTACTTTCTTGTAAGTATATCATTTTTTGGGGATAAAAACAAGAGATAAAAGGCTTTAAGAAGCCTTTTTATTGACCCAGCTGGGCAAGGTATCCGACGGGAGGGTTATTTCCGCACTGTGTTGTCCTTTGGAAGCTTCTTTTTCTTGTCTTTCACGACTTTCGTGAGGTTGAAGTGGCGCTTCAAAAGGAATGGTCTCCGGCATATGAGGCGTGTCAGACGTTTCTGATGAATCAGCGGTCTTATGAGGAAATGACACATCTTTCGGGGACGTTGGCGTAAGTTTTACTTTTTGAAGTTTAAAGTCGGGATCGATGTTATGGCGTGTTTTTTGATAATCTAAAACGGTACGGAGAATTTCACTCTGACATTCACCCACGGATCGATCTGCAAAAAAGACATCAAATCCATGTTTTTGAAGAGCGGTGGATTCCTCAAAGAGAGATTGAACTTCTTCCCAGAGAAGGTCGGGTTTATTCGATCGAACCTGAAGCTGCGTACCTTCTTCGGTTTCGATAAAGAACAGATGTATTTCGGCGCCCTGAATATGTCTCAAAAGAATATCTGAAATTTTTTCAACATCCTCCGGAGAGGCTTCTGCAATTTCAAAGTCCGTTTTATTCAGGGTAGACCAGGAGATTTTATGGACGGGATCCAGTTCGGCGTTGCGCAGGGCCCGTCCCCAAATTTTAAGGGTCGCAGGATCTTTTTGTTTGAATAAATGATCAATAATAGAAGATTGCCGTGCACCTTGTTCTTGGAGGGATGCGGCTAAATCAAGAGCGCCTGCCGTTGAGTTTGGTTCGAGGAAGCTTCCCGTAGAGGTAATAAGGCCCGCCAATAAAATAGTAGAGAGGTCGGCATCGATATGTTTTTTCCACGCTTCATTTTGGAAGAGGTCATGGATGA
Organism: Patescibacteria group bacterium UBA4473; assembly: GCA_002389285.1. Lineage (GTDB taxonomy): Bacteria > Patescibacteriota > Gracilibacteria > UBA4473 > UBA4473 > UBA4473. The sequence continues at coordinate 18,536 of DGOF01000044.1, read as the reverse complement.
GTTCTGTGCTCGAGGATCGAGAAGGGTCGACCAAATTAATTTTTCCAAAGTAAGAATTTTTTACGCCGGTTGCAATATTAATGATCGGAACCTTTGAAAAGAGTTCTGGATCACGCGCAAAGGTAATACCGAGATCTTCAAGACTATTAGATTCGACCGTAATAATAAGATCGACTTCGCCAAATCCTTGGCGAAAAGCTACGTCTTGAGGAGAGAGCCGTCCACTCTGGGGTGTGACTAAAATTTCAACCGTGTCCTCTTTGATATTGTATTTAATACGATCAACTGGAATATCTTTCGTAGAAAGAGAGATAATAAAATTTCCATCTTCACCCATATCTTGACGAACTTTTTCGGATCCGGTTAAGAATCGATAGTTCTTTGGAAGTGTTTCAGGGAGGACTGACAAGACTTCTTTTCCGAGTCGAACCAGGAGCATCTGGAGCGCCAGTATGCCACAAATTGCATTTCCATCACCGTCTTGTGGACCCGTGAGAAGGATCTTGGAGCTGCGGTCAATGAGACGGATGAGTGGCTCAATCGATGTAGGAAGAGAAGCGGTCATGTAAGATAAAGAGAGATTCAAGAGATAATAGTAACATTTTATATAGAACATGTCAAGAATCAAGTAGATATTGAAAAATAACTATCAACTTATACACTGTTATCACTTTACTTATCACTTCCATGCTCGATATAAAAGCCATCCGCGAAAACCCTGAAGATTTCAAACGTCGATTAGCCAGAAAGGGGATTGAAGGATCAATGATTGATGAATTATTAGGCCTCGATGAAAAGCTTCGTGAGACGATTGCGGCTTCAGAAAAACTTAAAGCCGAACAAAATGAAGCTTCAAAAAAAATTCCTCAATTAGAAGGGGAAGAAAAAGCACAGCTTTTGGCACAGATGAAAGAGATTTCGGAACGTAAAAAAATAGTAGAAACGGAAAGAGATGAAGCCGAAAAAAATTGTCAGGATATTTTGCAATCGCTGCCGAATACGCCTCATGACGAAGCACCAAATGGAAAAGACGACACCGAAAATAAAGTTATTAAGACGTGGGGGGAAAAGCCCAACTTTTCTTTTCCGCCCAAAGAGCACTGGGAGCTTGGAGAATTACTCGGTATTCTTGACCTCGAAAGAGGCGCTAAAGTTTCCGGCGCACGGTTCTATTATCTGAGAAATCAATTAGCGATTTTACAACAAGCCTTGATTTTTTGGGCCTTTACCGAAGTCGCTAAAAAAGGATATTCTGCGACAATTCCGCCTTTTATGACACGGAGTGAGGCGATTTATGGGACGGGCTATTTAGAACGGAATGAAAATTACATCGTAAATCCGGGAGAAGATGATCTGTATTTGATCGGAACGAGTGAGGTGCCGATGATGAGTTATCATGCGGGAGATATTCTTGAGGAAAAAGATTTGCCGCTTAAATTTGTCGCGTATTCCCCCTGTTTTCGGCGAGAAGCCGGGAGTTATGGAAAAGATACGAAAGGTATTTTGCGGGTGCATCAGTTTGAAAAAGTAGAAATGGTGATGCTGGCGTTGCCGGAAATGAATGAAGCCTTGCACGAAGAAATTAGAGGAATAGAAGAAGAGCTACTTCAAAAATTAGAAATTCCATATCAAGTAGTGGATGTATGCTGTGGAGATTTGGGGAATTCAGCATCTAAAAAATATGATCTAGAAGCCTGGCTGCCTGGGCAGGATCAATATCGAGAAATGACATCAACATCTATTTGTAATGATTGGCAGACTCGTCGGCTTAATATTCGTGTTCGTCGTGAGAACGGAGAGTTAGTTTATGCACAGGCTCTCAACGGAACGGCGGTGTCCAGCCGGCCCTTGATTGCTATCTTAGAAAACTTTCAGCAAGAAGATGGATCCGTACTGATTCCAGAGATCCTTCGTCCTTTTTGCGGATTCGATAAAATAGCTGTTTAGCGTTATCGGCGTTGCGTTGTCCAGCGTTCTTTGCCTGAAAATTGAAGATTAAAGACTGAAGGTTTATAATGTTCTTACATGCGGCATCTTCGTTATTTCTTTATTTTTGGTCTGGCCCTTCTCATTTTTATGGGGGCCTTCTTAGGAGAACAAAGTTATTGGACTCGTGAGGCCTCTGTTCAAAATCCTTTTCTGGATACCGTGGATCCAAAAGGGCGATGGAACATTGTGCACGAAGATCACGTACGACGAATGCTTACGAAGGAAGGGGAATTTTTTCTTCCGAAGGCGGGAACCAGTGTGAATTTTGATAATCGAGAATTTGAACAGGGAGAACTTCTCTGGAGCAGTAATTTTGCCCATCCCGATACTATTAAGCCTTGGTTCGCAGAGGGCGCTCCCTCTGAGATGTCCGCCGGATGGATGCGGATGGGACCGATAAAAATATTCCAACCAGGGGGAACGGTGTTTTTAGATCGGACGCAACGAGGGATCGCGGTTATAACCGCGTATGATCATGGGCTGGATGTGTTTTTTCCAGAGAGAGGAGACCCTTTTGTTGTACCAGTAGGTGTTTCGGTTCAGATAAAGCTTTCTGATGAGGGGTGGGAGGATCGATCTTTTGCTGAAATTCAGGAACTCATACGGTTAGCGAGAGGGGCATCGCCTGAAGAACGATGGATCAAAGAGCTTCGCCAGTTAAGAGATTATAGAAATGCTATGGTCGATTTTGTGCGTCGTATGCCCGCAACCTGGATACGTTTTCGGGTGAGTACTTTGTGGGGACGGTTTATGGGAGGGGTCCAAGATGGGCAGCGGTTGGTTGCTATTGCTTTAGGAAATGATGAACAGTACGATCTCTTGTTTAAAAAACTTGTAGCTCCCTATGTAGAGGCTCATGATCTTTATCTCGAAAACGAGAGCATAAGTGCAAAACCTTATCTGGAAGCTTTTAGAGAAAACATGAGGCAAGAAGATTGGAAATCTTTGCCCAAAAAAAATCTTTATACAGAAATTTGGAGACAGTATGAATTATCCGTTCGCGCCCTCTTAAAAAACACCCTTTCCGAAGATAAAGATCGATACTTAGGAAATTTTTGGGAATCTCAATTTGCACCGGAAGGTTTAGCGTATTGGGAAGATGTTTTTCGTGAAGTAGAAATGTTGGTCAGAGAAGGATCTTTTAGTAAGGCCCGGATGAAGGCCGAATCATTGTTTACCGGGTTGCCACAAATCAAGCTAAAAAAGGAAGATCGCATGCGTATTACGAATCTTCGTCGTAAACTGACGGCTTTTTTACAAGACAGGCCTTCTTTTCAGAAAGATTCCATGTTTGCGGGGTACCAAACATTACTTTCATTAGAACAGTCTTTATTACCAGAGGTGTCACAGGATAACTTTAAGGCTGAATTAACGCCAAATATCGTAGGATGGTTTCATCAATTTTTAGGCAATGATTTGTCAGAATCAGCGCTCGCAATTCTTTTGTCGCTATATGATACTTTTACCGATGCCACACTTGTTTCAGATGAAGATCAAGAGTTGATTGAAATCATTCGTTCCGTAGAGAGTGTAAAACTTACCGCTGATCGGATTGCATCGATTCGAAGGACACAAGAACAACAGAATGCTTTTCAGGAGGAGCTTCAGGAGCTTGAATCTAGCCGTGTGGTGGAAGTCCCCGTTGTTCAAGATAAGAATAGAATTACGAATGTAAGAAATTTAAAGTCTTTCCTTGAAGATTTGGAAATTTTTATTCCTGCGAGAGGGTTTCACACGATCCCAGTGGAAGGCGTGACCGAGTTCTCGCAAGGTCTCTATCAAGGCCTTTCGGTGTCAGGAGCTTTTGATTACACGACACAATATTTTCTTATTTTTGTGGTGGGCGATCATACGAATGAGCAGTTTCATGCTCGTTTTTTGAAGGGCGTTATGGGACAGAGCTTGAGAGAGGTTGTTAAAACAACGCTCGATCTAAAAACAAAAAATGAGGGGCGTTTGGTCGCACAGAGCGAAACGGCACAGGTGGTTCGAGAAAAAGAAATTGTCAAAAGATCGCTCAAAGCAGCAGGATTTTCAGTGCTTCGAAAAGATATTCATCCGCGTCGTTCAAACTTTTCAAGTTTTCAGATAAAAGAAATGGTGTGGGAAAGAGGAGGTATCGAGACCTCAGGAATGTATGATCGGGAAGCGGATACATTTTCCAATATTTATATTCTTACTCAGGGGCGGGGGATATCCTTGGGACAACAAGAAGTTCCAAGAAAAGAGTTGGGACGCATGATTCAAGATAAAATGGAAGAATTGACACTCCGTAAGTAAAAGAAGTATTAGCAGTCACTTGATTTTTCTGCTAAAAAAAATAGAATAAATAAGATGAGTCAAGACTATTACAAGGTTTTAGACGTTGATAAAAAAGCTTCGAAAGCAGAAATAAAAAAAGCTTTTCGCGCGAAAGCCAAGCAGCATCACCCGGACAAAGGGGGCGATGAAGCGACTTTTAAAAAGCTCAATGAGGCTTATGAAGTGCTGGCGGATGATCAAAAAAGATCGCACTATGATCAATTTGGGTCCGCGGGACCTCAGTCCCGTGGCGGAGGCGGTGGCGGGGGAGGATTTGATTTCAATGGAATGGGCGGAGATTTCGGAGGATTTGAAGATGTGTTCTCAAGTTTCTTTGGTGGGGGGCGCGGTGGAGGATCTTCTCGTCGATCGTCTAAAAGCCGAGGCGCGGACCTAGAAGTTGAGGTCGAGCTTTCTTTTGAAGAGTCCGTTCTTGGGACGACGAAAATTTTTTCATCACGCAATTATCAAGCTTGTGAATCCTGTGACAGTAAAGGCGGTGAGGGCAAAAAAACATGTTCGGCCTGTCAGGGGACGGGGGCTGTTGCTCAGAGATTCCAAACACCTTTTGGGACGGTGGCTCAGAAAGGCGTCTGTCCGACCTGTTCAGGAGAAGGATCTTCTTTCGAAGAAGTTTGTTCTAGCTGTAAGGGTGAGGGGCGCTGTGAAGAAAAAATAAAAATTGAAGTCGAGGTCCCTTCTGGTATTCAAAATGGAGAAACCCTTCAGCTCTCTGGTAAAGGAGAAGCCGGGCGTCGAGGAGGACGTCATGGTGATTTATTCGTCCATATTCGAGTCGCTGCTTCAAGGAAATTCAAACGACAAGGTCTGGATTTACTGACGCCATTAAAAATATCTGTCTTTGATGCCATTTTAGGAGGCAAGCAAGACGTAGAAACTTTCTGGGGCAAAGGTTCGATTCCCGTGCCGGCGTTAACACGAGAAGGGGATATCCTGCGTTTAGCCGGTAAAGGTATCAAACGCGGTGGTTCTACGGGTGATCATTTGGTTCAGATCGAATATATTCTGCCGAAAAAAATAACCCCAGAGCTTCAGGAGTTATTGGAAAAGGCAAAGAATGTATAAGAAAACTGATTAGCAGTTTAGGCCTTGTTCACGCAGCACTGCACGTTTGGCACGAGCTTTCTCTTTGTTCGCTCGTTTAGAGAGCGTTGATTTTGGACTTCGCTCATTGATGAGATGTCCACCGTGTTGTTTTGCGCCACCTTTGTTAGTCATAATTTGAAATTAAGCCAAGATATTGTAGAGAAGAGGAGTATTTTGTCAATTTCCGATTTATATATCCAGATCTTTCACCTCAGATGCATGCATCTGAATAAACTTCCGTCGAGGAAGGACCTCGTCTCCCATAAGAACACGGAATGTGTGATCGGCTTGTTCAGCGTCTTCGATGGTTACTTTGAGAAGGGTTCGTTTTGTCGGATCCATAGTGGTTTCCCAGAGTTGATCGGGGTTCATTTCTCCCAAACCTTTATAACGCTGGATATTATCACCTTTTACATCATGCTCAGCTTTAAGCCTATCTTTCTCCTCATCCGTCATGGTGTACCAGATTTGTCTTCCTTTTTGAAGTTTATAGAGCGGGGGTTGTGCGATGTAAATACGTCCTTGGTCAACAAGTGGTCGAAAGTGTCGGAACAAAAGGGTCAAAAGAAGCGTTCGAATATGAGCTCCGTCGACATCGGCATCGGTCATGATAACGACTTTGTGATAACGAAGCTTGCTCGCATCAAAAGTCTCCCCGATAGAGGTTCCCAGTGCGACGGTCAGGTTTTTGACTTCGTTATTGCCAAGCATTTTATCCAAACGACACTGTTCCGTGTTCAGGATTTTACCACGCAGGGGCAAGATCGCTTGGGTGTGACGATCTCGGCCTTGTTTCGCTGATCCGCCGGCAGAATCTCCCTCAACAATAAAGATTTCACTTTCTTCGGGTTTTTTGGACGAACAGTCGGCGAGTTTCCCCGGAAGGGTTAATCCTTCGAGGGCACCTTTTCGAATAACGGTGTCTCGCGCGGCCCGTGCGGCAAGTCGAGCTCGTGTAGCGAGGGCACATTTATTGGCAATAGATTTAGCGTCGGCTGGATTTTCAATCAAAAATTCATGAAGTTTTTCCGCAAAAGCTTTTTCGACGGCACTTCGAACATTGGAGTTTCCAAGCTTGGCCTTCGTCTGTCCTTCAAACTGAGGTTCTGGGACTTTCACCGAAATAATAGCGGTGAGTCCTTCTCGTACGTCATCACTGGTGAAGTTTGGATCTTTTTCTTTCAAAAACTCATTTTCTCGTGAAAATTTATTGAGTTCACGGGTTAGTGCTGTAGAAAATCCCGTAACATGGGTTCCGCCTTCAACGGTTTGAATATTATTCGCAAAGGACAAAATGTTATCATGAAATTCCTGTGTGTATTGCAAAGAGATTTCAACCATGACGTCATCTTTTTCTTCTTCCATGGAAAAAATAGAAGTGATTTGGTCGGTCCCTTCATTGAGATGGTGAACAAAGGATGAAATTCCACCCTCAAAGTAAAACTGACAAGCATTTTGTTTTTCTTCTCGATCATCGAAGAGTGAAATCGTTACGCCGCGCGTAAGATAGGCCTGTTGTCGGACACGTTTTTTGATAGTCGGGAAATCAAAATCAAGGGTTTCAAAGATGGTCGCATCGGGCCAAAATTGAACAATCGTACCGTGTTGATCTGAGTCATCAATTTTTTTGAGAGGTTCTGCTGGGGCACCACTTTCAAAGGCCACAAAGTGTTTCCCTCCATCACGATGGACGGTGACTTCGGTTCGACTTGAAAGCGCGTTCACCACAGAAACACCCACTCCATGAAGTCCTCCTGAGACTTTATATCCGCCACCACCGAATTTTCCTCCCGCATGAAGCACGGTCAAGACCGTTTCAACAGCGGAGATACCGGTTTTTTTATGTTTTTCAACGGGAATTCCTCGTCCATCATCGAAGAGCGATACCGATCCATCCGCATGAATACGGACGATAATATTTTCACAGTGTCCGGCCATAGCTTCGTCAATGGCATTATCAAGCACCTCCCATACGAGATGATGAAGTCCTCGGGCATCGGTAGAACCGATATACATTCCAGGACGTTTTCGGACGGGATCAAGACCTTCTAAGACTTGAATTTGTTCTGCACCGTAATCAGATTCTGACATGAGAAAAAGAGAGAATAATCAGGAGGAGAGAGTCGCGTCTCTCACCCGCTGAATTCTAAAGAATTTCTTGGTATTTGCAAAGCGATAAACACACGGAAAAGACACTGTCTATGACAGAACAGAGAAAGAAAAATTAAAAAAAGAATTTAGATCATCCAGATTTTTTGGACCGACTGAATGAAAACATAAGCTTCGAAGATCAAAAATCCAACACAGACAATACTTACAATCACTTGGGCTGGACGGTTTGTAAAGTGTTTCCGATCGAGAAGAAAGGTTTCTGGAGAAGGTCCATCCGCAAAAGAAGGTGTTTGTACTGGGACCGTTGATGCGGTGCGCGTCATGGGTACCGCCACTTGAGGAGCGGTTGTATGTGCGTCAGATGAAACCGAAGATTGAAGATTTTCCATAGCAATAAAGTGACTACTTCTCCTAAGTATACCACATATGAGCACATATAGTCAATAGAGAGACACATAAATATTCTTCGTATTCATTGCTTGATCCGAATACACACACTCTCTATACTCACTATCGATTGTATTTCTTCACTTTTAACTATCATGGGAGTTCTTGGACAAATGGGAGACATGTATAAGCTTCAGAAAGAAGCAAAAAAAATTAAGAAAGAATTAGCAAAAACACATGTTTTTGCTGAATCAGGAGGTATTAAAGTAACCGTTAGTTGTGAGCAAGAGGTTTTATCCGTTGAAATTCTGGACGAATCCGTACTTCAGGACGCGAAAACACTTTCTAAACACATGACGGATGCCACGAATCGAGCGCTTAAAAAAGCACAAGCCGTAGCAGCGGATCGAATGAAAGGTGTCATGGGTATGATGGGCGGTGCCATGGGGGGGCAGTAAGACTTCAGCTATGAAAAAATTAATTTTTTGGTTTGTCGTGATTTATGGGGTGTATTTTGCATCGCGCATGATGTTGGCCTGGCATACCCCACATTCGGATTCAGAAACGCGCGTGAATATTGAAATAACCAGAGGCCAAACTCTGCAGGGAATTTCAGAAAGTTTGCAGGAAAGTGATCTGATATCGGATCCTTTTGCGTTTCGTTTATATTCGAAGTGGAAAGGGGTTTCTGCAAAATACCAAGCGGGACACTATATGTTTCAAAAAAATCTTACGTATGCGGATCTTGCCGATCTATTGCAGCACGGGAAAAGTCCGGAGACAAAAATAACGATTCCAGAAGGCTCAACCATCGCACAGATTGATGACATTCTTGCAAAAAAATCATTGATTGAGCCGGGATCTTTTGAGAGCTGCGCGAGCTATTGTGACCTTGGTTTTCGTATTTCAAATCTCGAGGGAAGCCTCTTTCCTTCGACGTATTACGTGAGTCCAAATAGTTTTACGAACAAAAAATTTATTCAAAGATTATATAAAACTTTTCAGCAACAATTAGATCCTCTAAGAGAAGATATTATCAGCTCGGGACGTACGCTCGATGAAATAGTAAAAATGGCCTCGATGATTGAGAGAGAGGCCAATCACGATGCAGAAATGCCGATGATCGCCGATGTACTTTGGAAAAGACTGGATGAAAAAATTCACTTAGGCGTGGATGCGACGACGCGTTATGAACTGAATAACTGGAAGCGTCCGCTCTACACCGAAGACTTCCAAAAAGACTCGCCCTACAATACGCGTAAGCGCCGGGGTCTTCCTCCAACGGCGATTTCTAACCCCGGTATCAAAGCGCTCAAAGCCGCCGTCTATCCAGAAAAAAATCCATACTATTACTATCTGCATGATCCCAAAGGCCAGGTTCACTGGGGCAAGACGCATGATGATCATGTGAGGAATAAACAGCAGTATTTGTACTGAAGATTAAATCTAGATTAAATCTTTGGTGCTTTGAAAAAGTTGTGAATAATGATGTGCATGAGACCTGCTGAAAATAAAATTCAGGTCGCGCCCGCTCCTCCGCAACCACTCTTTTCCCTTCCTTCAAAGCTTCTTCTCCTGACTTCCAGCATTAGCTTTGGGGTCATGCTTACGCTGAGTGCCTGTATTCGAGGTCCTCAGTATAGATTGCCGCGCAATGATATGGAGCGATTGATGATTTTTGCGTGTCAGCATTTGATTCAACAAGGAGGAGTGAGTGCTCAAGATTCTTCAAAAATGTATAAAATGACGGAGGGAGAATACAAGTTAGCGATTGAAAAAGATCATGCCTGGATCTACACCTGGAATGAATCCCAAGAAGCTTTTCAACTTTTAGCGTCCACCAAGCGCGGGGGAATGTGGGAAGTCTTCGAAGAAGATCAAATACACCGGATGAGTGTTTCAGGAAGACTTGGAAAACTACAGTGAGTCTCTATATGTTTTGCCCGTGGCATTTTTTGAATTTCTTTCCAGATCCACACGGACAAGCGTCATTTCGTCCAATGTTGGCATATTTCTCACCGAGTTTTTCTGCCGCAATAGATCGGCCAGGATTGGCGGAGATGAAATGTTCGCCTTGATCTGCTTTGTCTCCAACTCCGTATTCGCCGGTATTACGCAGACTGGTTTCAATATCTTTTTCATTCGTCTGAGCGCCGGAGTAGTCGGCGGCTTCAAATTCAAAAGAACCTTCAACCCGTACACGCAGAAGATTTTGGAGTGCGGTGAAGCGTACATCATATAAAACCTTTTTGAACATCAGAAATCCTTCCCGTCGGTATTCCATAATTGGGTCGCGCTGGGCATAGCCAGAAAGCGCCACTCGATCTCGCAACTGAGTCATCTGATCGATGTGATCGAGCCAGAACTCATCAATAGATTTTAAAATGACATATTTCGCAATTTCTTCAGCGTTTTCAGTGGGAAGACTTTGTCGCTTTTTGTCCCAGGCTCCGAGGAGGTAATTACGGACAGACTCGATCATGTCATCTCGGTGATGAAATGCTTCGAGCTCTTCAAGGGTGAGGGCTTCGGTCGTCGGGGCGTAGAGACTTTGAACGTTGGTGAGAATGGTTTCTTGATCCCATCGTGAATCGACATCAGCCGAAGGCGCATGGGATTCAACCAGGCTCTGAATCAGTTCTTGGGTAATCTGTTCGATATCGTCTTGGATACTTTCGGATCCCAAAAACTTTCGACGCCAAACATAAATTTTCTCTCGGTGAACATTCATCACATCATCGTATTGCACGAGGTGTTTTCGCATATCAAAATGATGTCCTTCGACTTTCTTTTGCGCTGATTCTATTTGACGCGAAAACATACGCGTCTCAATGGCTTCATCTTCAGGAATTCGCAGCATTTCCATGGCTTTTTGCATGCGTTCGCCACCAAATCGTCGGAGAAGCTCATCTTCCATCGATACATAAAATTGAGAAAACCCAGGATCTCCCTGACGTCCGGATCGTCCACGGAGTTGATTATCAATACGACGAGATTCATGACGTTCGGTACCTAACACGGCAAGACCGCCCAAAGCTTTGACTTCATCGGATAACTTAATATCCGTTCCACGACCGGCCATATTGGTCGCAATGGTAACAGATCCTTTGTCACCGGCTTTGGCCACAATCTCGGCCTCACGTTCGTGTTGTTTTGCATTTAATATTTCATGCGGGATGCCTTCTTTTGTAAGGAGTCCGGAAAGCATTTCTGAAGTATCAATATTAATCGTTCCGATAAGAATCGGTTGTCCTTTTTCGTGAAGAACTTTGACGTCTCGAGCAAGACAGGTGAATTTTCCACGGAGATTTTTAAAGATTTTGTCGCCGAGGTCTTGGCGAGCAATCGGAACATTGGTGGGAATCACGAGCGTGTCGACTTTGTAGATCTTTCCAAACTCTTCGGCTTCAGTTTCGGCCGTTCCCGTCATACCCGAAAGCTTATTGTACAAACGGAAGTAGTTCTGAAATGTGATCGTCGCCAGCGTTTTTGATTCTCGTTGAATCGCGACGCCTTCTTTAGCCTCAAGAGATTGATGCAGACCATCAGAATACCGTCGTCCGGGCATGAGTCGACCGGTGAATTCATCCACAATGATGACCTGATTATCGCGAACGACATAGTCTTTGTCGCGTACAAAAATAACATTTGCTTTGAGGGCTTGTTCGATATGGTGGACTTCTTCAAATCCTTTTTCGGTAAAGAGCTGGGTGGTCCCAAGAAATCCTTCAAGTTTTTCAATACCTTTTTCAGAGAGGGTGACATTTTTTTGTTTCAGATCAATGTTGTAGTCCTCGTCTTTCACCAGTTGGGGGATGATTTCGGCGTAGCGACTATATTTTTCGGTCGATTCTTCAGCCGGCGCAGAAATAATCAACGGTGTACGAGACTCATCAATCAAAATTGAATCCACTTCATCGACAATCGTAAAGTTGAGTTCACGCTGTACGAGGTCTTCGGTTCGCTGCGCCATGTTGTCACGCAAGTAATCAAACCCAAATTCATTATTCGTTCCATACGTAATGTCACTGTTATAGGCATCACGACGTTCTTGATTGTTTTTCCCATGAACGATGACGCCGGTGCTCAGCCCACAAAATTCATACAGAGGAGTAATCCACTCACAATCACGTTGTGCCAAGTAATCATTCACCGTAATCACATGCACGCCCTTCCCGGTCAACGCATTCAAAATCACAGGAAGCGTACAGACGAGCGTCTTTCCTTCTCCCGTTTTCATTTCGGTGATATTTCCCTGATGCAAAATAATTCCACCAAGAATCTGCACATCATAATGTGTCATGTTCCATTCAACATCTTTTCCACGAACTTCAAAGCTTTTCCCGCACAGTTTTCGGGCCGCATTTTTAACACCGGCAAAGACAGGCACGAGATAGTCTTCAATTTTTTCTGGATTCGCTGTCAGTTCAATTTTCCACTGTGAAAATTTTTGTTTCAATGCTTCGTCAGAAAGGTTTTGAAACGATTCTTCTTGGAGATTGACCTGTTGTACTAAAGGATCAAGCTTTTTGAGTTGTTTTTGGTTATAGCTTCCGAAGATACGATCAAGTATATTTTGTAACATCGGCGGAATTATAATCAAGAATAATGAATACACAACACGGGGGAAGAGGTTGACGGTTTTTTTGAATATCATTAAAAAGAAGCAAATGAGAATAGCGTATGATAGTTATGCAGCGCATCTGGTTTCAGATGCCTATCGAGAACAGGATTTACATGTTCTTGAGGAGAACTTTCCAGGAAAAAAATTTCACACGCTCGAGTCTATTCGAGATTTGGCACAAGAATATTCAATTCAGGCGATGGGCGTGACGTCGTTGGGTCCCTGGGCAGATCCGGAGGAAAAATCCTATAAAACACTTTTGGGAGAAGGCGATTTTGAGGATCGGCCAGACGATTTTTTCCGAGCTTCGAACATGACGCTTATGGAACAATCACCAGAGGAAATTGAAGCACAAGACCAAGAGGGGATACACTGGTGGGCCATGATAGGGGGACATTTTCCAGAGAAACTTGTACCGTCTTTAGCGTCTCATGAGGGGATGTTTGGAGGGATCAAAGTCGGTGCTTCACGAACCATAGAACTTGCGTCCGAACGTTTTGATCCTCTCTGGGACTATGCATCAGAAAAAGAAATTCCGCTCATGCTTCATTGTAGTTCCGAGCATGGAGAAGACTTTTCGCAAGGCGTTTCAGTGGCACAGCGTTATCCAAAAATCCCAGCCGTGGTGTTATCCCATTTAGGAGGGGACTTACCGTCAGAAGATTTGCCATCTTCTATTCGAGAAAGAAATCTTGTATTAAGCCAACGCGGCAATATGCTCGAAGAACCAGATATCAATAATCTTTATTTTAATACCGCCGTTCAGAATCTGGCGGATGTTTGGATGGTGGTCAAAGGACAGCAATCGCGCCTTTCTCAAGTTTTATTCGCTTCGGATCAACCACTCCTTCAGTGGAATTGGGAAACATTAAATATCCCGCCTTGGGGATTTGATCAGATGCAAAAATCTACGAGAGATTTTTTAGAGCTTATGGGAGAGACGCAGGTGCGATTGCGAGGGGCGCTTGTTTAAAGAGGAGAGAGTACTACACAAATATAAATCAACAGAGTAGAATAGGGTCACGAAATGATGAAAAAAGTTATAAAATATCTTCTGTTTCTATTGCTAGGCCCCTTTGTTGTATTGATATTAGGATTCGTGGTGTTTGGGATGGTGTTTGGGGTGATGTTGGGGAGTATATTAGTGTTTGGATACATGGCAGGGATGTTGATATTTATATTAGGGATAATGGGAGGGCTATTTCACCGATGGTATAAATATGAAAACATTGATCAATATTGGCCGAGAGTTCAAGCTCGGGTTATAGAACGAAAGACTCTTTTTACTTTATTTGATATGCCTTGTTGTCACCTTCGATTAAGTTTTAATGGACAAGAATATTGGCTGAAATATTTTTTTGATAATGGCTATTATCGCTGTGAAAAAGGAGATTTTATGACTTTGAATTATGATCCTCAAAATCCTAAGAAATATGTCTTAGCCAAAAAGCAGAATTAGATTGGGTTTTATTTCAGGCGCCACTCTTTCTCTCCCTGGGATGGGACACTCTTCATCGGTTTGAAGACAATCTTAATATACAATACAGCTCTTACAGATTCTTATACGTCTTTTCATTCCGGCGGCGGATTTGGAGAAGTTTTATGGTACCGGTTTTGATACCGGAAAAAATAAATCGAAAATTTCCCACACGTACACGTCCAAGGTTCGGGTGTTTTGAAAGGGGCTTGATATCAAGGTTTTCAAGATCACCTTTAATCAGCTTTTGACGCATACATTCAATGTTCTCTCGGTCATTAGCCGAAAGAGATCGAAGTAATTTTTCTATTTTATCGACCATTATTGAGAAGCTTTTGAGAGAGATTGACCCAGTGTATCTAAATCGATGCCTTTTGTGTCACTCCAAAGAATATCGTCTTGTTGAAGTTCTTGATATTCCTCCCAGGAAAGAAAAATCTCAAGATTAGAATCCCAATAAAGCGGTTCCAGCTCTACGCGGCCCTTTTTGTCATACTTTACAATCACATGTTGTCCCCGAAACTCTGGCGGCAGAGTAATCTGCCCATTGGCAGCAACTTTTCGAATGTCAGCGGTGGCAGGAGGATTCATAGGTATACAATAATTGTAATCTACAAATATTGTATATCATTTTAGGTTTACGGTCAAGGCTCCACTCTTTCTCTGCCCGGAATCGGTCCTGATTCAGCCGTTTGGACCGGAATAGGTTGTGAGTTTTTCGGAGTTTTTTTCAAAAAGATTAAAATTCCAGCCAGCGGAATAATCAACGCAATACTCATGCGAATAATCATTAAGACACCCAAGTCATCATAGTTGGCGGCAGTGATAACTTCACCGGCTTCGTCTAACACTTCGCGACTGATGACAAAAAATTTATTAAGATATTTGGTTCCCAAAGATCCTGCCGTTAAAGCGAGATTCATGAGTGAGGCGCCAATGGCGAACCACGTACCACGATAACCCGCCGGCGCATAGAAGGCGATCAAAGCCAGCATCGGGACCATGGAGACATGGACCAGAGGACTGCCCACGGCCGTGTCAAAGAGCGCCAGCGTCCGAGCCGGAATGCCCAGCATTGTATGCACATCGTAGTAGAGCATGAGCTCTGGCACAGACATGATCGTTTCAACAATAATCAAAAAGATTAAAACAGATCGTACCGGTTTTTTGGCGATAAAATCTGCAAAAAACCACAGAAAAATTAAAGCCATAGCAGATCCTGTTTGAGCCAAGACGCCAAAGAATTTTGGATCAAATCCCAGTTCATCAATACTCCACCACTGCAATCCCGGTCCAGTAGAAGGTGTCGCTCTATAGAGAAACAGTGCAATAAGCGCAAAAATCAGAAGCTTTTTTTTCTGAGCAGAGATATTTTTCGTCACCAGCATGAGCATGGCAGAAAGCAGGAGCAGTGAAACCACAAAGACAATCTCTTGAGAGTAGGGGACTTCAAAAAATTTCATACTGATAGAGAAGGCTCCGAAGGCAAGTCCACCTCCCAAAATCTTCGCATTAATGGGCGGCGCCTCGGCGCCTTCAAGCACATCAAGATTGATAAATATAGCGCCCAAACAAGAAACAACAGGAATGATCAGCGTCATCCAAAAGATCGTGGCGTAGGGAATTGTGTCCGCCAAATAGCCGCCCAATCCTGCCACAGAAAAAGCCGCTAAGCTGAGCGCGAGTCGGCCTAGTACCTGTACCATGGCCAGATCAGACTGAATTTCTTCTTCTGACCTGTGAACACATTTATTGTTCAATATTTTTGTTCGGTCTACGACTTCGGTTGTCATAGTATCAGCGGTGACATCCTGAATGACAAACCCCAGCGTAGAGCAAAGAGCCGCGAGTAGATACGCATTGTATTCACCACCCAGCATTTCAATCCAGGCCAGTTCACTGGCCATGCTGGCCAAGATCACGCTTCCCAAAATCATAAAAACCGCGCCAATAAACACATAAATTTTTCTTCTTGATCCGAAAATTTTCACACTATCGACCATCTGGCCAAAGACCATCTTCAAGGTCCAGGGCAAAAACGCCCACACGCCGATCTCAATCAATTGCTCGGCTGATAATCCAATGTTTTCTTTTTCCCAAAAGCTCAGCGCAATCGCACTAAAGCCCGACAGGCCATAGGCGAAATAAATCATCAAAAGCGGCACGTAGCGTTTTTTGATGGCTTTGATAGGCGTAAAGAGCGCTTTGTTGATATGAGTAGAGAAAGACATCGCGGTTGAGTGTACCGTGAAGCATCAAAAGAGAAAAGAGCGGAAGCGATTAGATGAGGATGTCATGATACCTCATGGATTCAAGTTTTTTGATCATTTCTTTTCGAAGGCCTTGTTCAGAGGCGGATAAATCTTGTGTTGTTAGATTCGGGTTATCGAGGAGTCTCTTCCAAAATGTTTGTTGTTTTGGAGACAGAGATTCTTGGATTTCTTCCAACATGTCTGGAGAGAGATCTCCAAGGCAGACACTACTGGCAATATATTTAATGCTTCGTGAAAGTTTCGGTCTTAGGTCATCTGCATCAAGATTGAGGATATTGGAATATCCAATCTCCTGGAGGTTTGTTTGTAGATCGGGAAGCCCTTCAAAGTAATGAGGACTGAGTTGATCTTCTGTGATACGAGGTTCTTCAACAATCTGTTTCCAGAGCTTTTTCATGTGTTGCGTTTTAAGCGCCGCTAAAATATCGTCTCGAACGGTATCACTCAGCTCATAAATAGCCGGATGATAGGCAATTTGATTGGGCATTATTACATCAGGTCCTAAGTCTATCTTAGGAGAACCTTCAAAGATGACGGGAGCAAGAGGCTCGTTGGGGATTTCGTTCTCTTCCTCTCCAAGTTTTTTTCGTAATTTCGCAAGCGCACGCTTTTGAATTTGTCGGACACGTTCACGGGTACGGTGAACAATCTGCGAAACTTCTTCCAGTGTTTGTTTAGGCGCTCCGTCTAAGCCATAGCGGATACGGAGTATATGTTGTTCCCGGGTATCAAGACTTCCAAGATGTTGAAACAGTTCGTCATAAAGGTCCGTTTCTTGCAGGACTTCATCCGGAGGTCGTGAATGTTCATCGGCAACGAGGTCTCCGCGTAATCCGTCACCATCGTTGTTACCAAGAGGATCTTGAAGAGAAAGGTCGTCTTGTTCTACAAAAGAAAGTCCTCTGACGACGCGCTCGCTGAAGTCCACTTTGGCAGCGATTTCTGCGTCTGAAGGATCTCGACTAAGTGTGATTTTAAGTTCGGCTCGAGTCTTGCGAATTTTATAGATTTTCCGCGCGGCTGTGGCAGGTATTCGGATAGTTTTTCTTTGTTCTTGGATCGCGCGACGCATGCCTTGCTTGATCCACCAAGCGGCATAACTTGAAAACTTAGCGCCTTTCTCAGGATCAAATTTTTCAGCCGCACGCATAAGACCAATATTACCTTCGCTGACTAAGTCAGGGATGGTAAGTCTCTGAGTTTTGAAGTCATGGGCAATTTTTACGACGAGACGAAGATTGGATTGAATAAGTTCTGCACGGGCCTCCTCATCGCCTGCTTTGATCCGTTTGGCCAGAACTTTTTCTCGCTCTGTATTAATTAACGGAATCTCACTAATCTCTTGCATATAACTCTCCATAGAATCAGTATATTCAGCGCCCATGCATCTCTTTTATAGATTTCGAGACTTTTGTCTAGAGGGATTCTCCCCAGGCTTTCGGATCTTCTCTGAATTTGAGAACAATTCTTTCTTCTGCTTCAGAAATATCACCTCTGGATTTCATTTCATTTAATAATTCTGGAAAAGTCGCGAGGGGATAGGCCTTTAGGCCAGATTCAGCAAAGTTTTTTTCAGCGAGGGCTAATTCATACGTAAAGATCGCCATGATACCGAGCACGTCAGCATTAAATTCTCTCTGACAGGCTTCGGCGCTCTTAATAGAACTGCCGCCGGTAGAAATAAGATCTTCAACAATTAAGATTTTGGAATTTTCAGGAACCACACCTTCGACTTGTTTTCCCGCGCCGTGTCCTTTGGGTTTGGGACGGACATAAAACATCGGCAAGTTTAATCTCTGGGCTACAAAAGCCGCCCAAGATATACCGGCTGTAGCTGTACCCCCAATAGCTTCTGGTTTAAGATCCAGTTCTTGGATTTTATTCACAAAGCCTTCCACAATTTCATTTCGTGCCTCGACAAAAGAGGTCATTAATCGATTATCGCAATAAACCGGCGACAAAATCCCACTGCTCCAAGTAAAAGGCGGATCCAGTGAAATACGAACGGCCTGATGGTCGAGGAGGGGGGAGATGATGGACATGGAAGTGAGGGATGATGAATGCTGAATGAAGGGTAGAGGCCCAACCTTCGCTTTCTAAAATTTAAGTTAGTACATTTTTTCACAGCAAGCGGCTTGCCATCCGAAGCCCTTTCTATGAACAAAGCTACGGTGGGCATCCTTCGTCTTTGATTCGCTACGCCCTTCGGGCTAAGCTCATCTAAAGGGCGAAGGATGGTGTGCGATACAGGATTCGAACCTGTGAC
>DGOF01000040.1 GCA_002389285.1 Patescibacteria group bacterium UBA4473 | reverse complement strand
CAATGTCGGCACGAATAGAGAAGATTCGGCTGTCTCCGTCTTCGATGATGTAACCTCCTGTGACACCATTGTCCAATCGGAAAGTAACGTAGTCACCGTCGATGATCGTTTCAGCAGAAACTTGTTCTCCAGAAACGTAGAGTCCTACATTTTCTAGATTATCTTCAAGTTCAGCTGTTCCGTCATTTTTGAAGGTAATAGCTCGAATTTCTACGTCTTTGTTCGTGTTAGACGTGTTAAGCATTCGGAATTTACCCACTTCGATGAAGTTGTCTCCAACATCAACCGTAGTAGCCGCTCCCAATACTGAGAATTCAACCTGTGATACTTCGTAGTCAGCAACTTCCATTTCTTCACCTTCAATTGGGAAGTCTCCTACGATGTTTGACGCGGTAGATACCAAGTCGTCTGCGCTCACAAGCGCGAATCGGTTGTGATGACCAATATTACAGTCACCACCTGAACAACTGCTGCCGTTCAAAGCAAATTTAGCTGAAGCTACAACATCCGCTACCAATGTCTGTCCCGCAGGAACAACTACTGGTGGGTTGAATCGTAGTTCAACAATATCATCGTTGTTAACAGATTTGTCGTTTCCAACTTTGAATCCGTCAATTTCGATCCATACGTTGTCGAAGTCGTCGTTGTCTCCCAATCCCAAACGTGTGAACGTAAGAGCAGAAACTTCAACATCTGCGTCGTCAGAAGCAGTGATTTCAACAGTCGTATAAGGAACTGATGTTGCGTTGTAAGGAACGTTTGTTCCTCGTGGAGTATCGTCAGAAAGCGCTACTTCAAGCGTTCCTTCTGCCAATCCTAAGTCAGGAGGAAAAGCTGCCAATTGTCCGTCGTAAACGATTTTAGTCGTTTCAGCACGAGTAACTGGGTTAGCCGGTCCAAATGTTCCGTCTCCAAAACCTCGCATAAGGTTGTAGTTGTAAGCTGTTTCTACGTATGAGTAGAACCAGTCGCTTGCGTCTACGTCGTCGAAGTGAGGCGCTCCTGAGAGGTCTTCTTCAAGTTCGAAGGCGTTCACTACCATTTTAGAGATTTCTGATCGGTTGATTCCTACTCCTGGTCGGAAAAGTCCGTCAGGGTATCCGTTGACCCAACCATAGTTGTACATAGTCTCGATGTAATCGTAGTACCATGCGCTTGATTGTACGTCTGGGAAGTGAGGTCCGCCAGTAGTATCTAGATCGATACCAGTAGATAGAACAATAACTTTAGAAACTTCAGCTCGGTTCAATTGTCGGTTAGGAGCAAATGATCCGTCGTCGTTTCCAGAGATTACGCCCTGATCCATGAGTTCTTCAATAGCTTCTTCTGCCCAAGATGGGATCTCCACGTCGTCCGTGAATCCAAGACGTGCTGCGGCGCTTACAGGCGCTACAAACGTCATACCCATCGCAAACAGGGCCAATGAGGCCATAGTTTTACGAATGAAATCCATAATAAATATAGGATTAATAATAAATGAAATGTAGGGGGATACCACTCTTTCCCGAAGAAAAAAGGGTCCCTTTATAAAAAAGATGAGTTAAACTCGCTCTAATCTGTACGGTCTATACCGAACAAGAGGTATCCCGTCTCCGTCTCCTTAACGGGCGGGGAAAATAAATTTGGCTTTTGGTTTGGTCGAACCATAAACGAAATGCGTGTATCTAAGTAAGCACTCTTTCAGCAACTTACTCGGCCGATTCCGTCAAAGATCTCTGGCCTTTCTTCATATACACAAAGGAAAATCCTCATGTACACGAGTCGGGAGCAGAGAACTTTTACATTCTCCTACTGGCCGACCAAGCCTTGGAAAGTTTAGGTCTCTCAGAGAGCAAAGTCAACTTATTTCTCTTGACGAAACACTACTCTTTCCGTGTCTCTAGAACGATCCCCCACAGACTTTGTTACAGAAGAATTAAAAAGGCCTTGACTTTTGTACCAAAATGATTTATAATCTACAGGTTTCCAAGGTATTGATGTTTGTCCCCCCTTCCGGGAGACCTTCAGTCCAACGAAACCCCCGCTCTTTCCCATTTCGGAAGTTACTACCACCACAAACCAAAGGAGGTGCGCGAAGCACAATTCTTGTTTTACCCCCTGATGACACGCTCTGTGTCAAAAGGATTTCTCGTGCCATACGGCACAACCCGCCCAATTCTGGGCAACTGGAGAATTTGAGTATTATGAAAAACGCAATCGCAATCACCATTCTGACTGCCATCCTGGCAGTCACAACAGGGTGCGCAAGCACCCACGCCGCCAACACAGTCGAGACGCAGTACGTCGTCCCGGCCCCGGCCCCGAAGCCGGCTCCCAAGCCGGTATTCGTCCAGACGCCCATCCCCACCGCTTCCCTTGTCGACATCGTCGTCAAAAAGGAGGCTATTGTTACTACCGATGCCAAGGCCCCCTCTGATGAGGACCGGCTCGAAAGCGCCGTCCTGGCCAATCAGGCCACGGTTGCAGACATCGGCATTGGATACCGCAACCTCGTAAAACAGCGTGCCGCCAATGGCACTCTGAAACTCTCGGCCGAATCGGCCAAAGAGATCGAGGAGATCGCGGACCTTCTCCGAATCGCCTCTGGCGCGTTCTGGGAAGGGTCGGTTCCCCAAACCGGGAACCGTAGGATACAGGCAGTATGGGATACTGTCGTCTATGACGTAGCTATCTCCGGGAACACAGTTGTTCTCGGCGTCGCCAAAGAACAGGACGTCAGCACCGTGCTGACCCTGGTCTACGGAGGCGAGACATCATGGAGCGCAAGCTTCGTGATGTCGGATTTGTTATCCCCGGTCCTGCAGTTCCCTGCAGATCACCTGGATAAGAACATCCGGAAGCTCGTCACAGCGGCCGTCCGTGGCTCGGCCAAAGCAGTGAAAACCGCGGAAGCCAAGGCAAAGACGGATGCTGAAGCCGAAACGCAAGCCAGGATCCAAACGGCCAAGAACGAGGCTATGGCAAAATTGGTCGCTGCTCGCGCTCGCGAGATCTTGATCGACGAAGCGGCCCGAAATTTGCTCGCCGAGCAAAAATCAGCCGCGAAAAACGCCACAGCTACCGCCAACGCCGACCAGGGCAACGACAACAAGTAACGACCGAAGAAGGAAGGTCGGGGAACGGAGCCTGCTAACTGTCTTACGACGACCAGCAGGCTCCTTCCTTTATGTAAATTTATTTTAACCAAATCACCCCCAACCCCTCTTTAAAAAAGAGGGGCGTCTGGCTGTCATACTAAGGCCTCAGTACTGACTTCAAAGTAAGTTGGTCAAGCTCCCTCCTTTCTTAAAGGAGGGCTGGGGTGGATTTTATTTTTATTCTTCTCCCTCTTCCCCCACCAACGCTTTTGCGATTACTCGACGATCTTCCGGCGACACCCCTTCCATCTTCCATCCAAAAACCGGCGCAAAAACATGATTTCTCACCACCTCCGACAACGCCGGAGGCAATTCAAATGATTCTTCCCAAGAATCAATATTATCTGCGGAGAGAAATAAACGCTCTTCATGCATTCGATACAACGCACACAAAAGTCGTATCTCAAAAGTCACTTGCGATCGAACGCCCTCGGGCATGCTTTGGGTCGAAAGGTTTTTTTGCAAAGCTATCCCCCAATCAAGAATCCGAGACTGAGCCTCTAGCACCGGAGCCGGATCAAAAGATTCCCACGTCTTACTGTCTTCCAAAACCTGTTCGGCCTCAGCAATCATCTGTTCGGTAAGACTTTCCAAAAGATCCTCATTTTTCCAAAACTGATCCCGAAGATCCGACAACGCCTCCCCCATCCCAACTTTATCCAACTCTATTATATGTTCTTCATCCAAAATAACATCGGTGACCTTGACCCAATCAATCTTAAACTGCGCCAAAATATCCGCCTGAAAACGATCCCGATCAGCAGGGTTAAGACGGGCCTCCAAAAATCGATCCAACGTTCTGCGCAGCGTATCCTCCCAGGACTCGCCCTTTCGATGTCGAAATTCACGCGTAAAAGCCACCGATTCCAAACGCCCTTCCACACGATCTTTAATCGCATCCGCTTCCAAAAGCACCGCTTCTTCGGCCAAGAAATACTCTTTATCTCCATTCGGAAAAGCAATAACTAAACGATGGGGAATGGTTTGTTCCACCGAAACTTCATGCCCAATACGCTCCTGAAGGGTCCTCGCCAAAAATTCAGCATGACTCTTCATCATGCCTTCGGGTGTAAAAAAATCACGAGCATCCTCGACAGACAGCTTTTTTCCCCCTAAAAAAACAGTCAATTTCTCCGACTCCATCCCGTCTACCAGATTCGCTAAAGCCACCGCATCTTCGGAAACCGCATTCGGAGACAAGGGTAAAACTTCTCCCAAAACCAAAGTCCGGTCCCTTCCCGATCGAAGCATCATGATTTCCTCCACCGAAAGACTTTCCAAGACGGGAAGATGAAAATGAGTCCCTTCAAACGCCCGAAGCGATGAAACCACGCCACTGGAAAAATAACGAAGCGAAGGAAAATAAAGATCACTCACACCCAGATAATTGGCCTCAGCGATGACCCTCTGCATCTGCGCTTCCGAAATATTGCCTTGGGTGTCCACACGATAATTCGAGACCCCCTCCGACACGCCCAAAAAATCATGCTCCAAAGTTTTCTGAATCGGAAGTAATTCCTCCGCGATCCCTTCCCAATCATCCTCGGCCCGTCGGGCCTGAATCCCCAAACGCAAAAGCGGAGCCAAGTGCCCTTGTAATTCCTCTTCTAAATCATAGCGATGATCTCTTTTTTCACGAAGCGCGCGACGCTGTTCAGACGTCCGCTTCCGACGATCTTCGGGCGCACCCACAGACGCTTCGTCTTCAACCGCTTTTAAGATTTTTAGAAAAGCATCAACCGCCCCACAAACCGACTCCTGTGCCGCCTCAAAATCAGCTCCCGGAGAATCGGCGTACCGATGCACCTGCCGAAAAGCTTTCTCAACAAAGCTCCGAGCCTCTGCAAGAACCTCCTGCTCTTCGCTCCCCAAAGATTCACCCCCGTCTGAAACCCCTGAACAAAGCTGTTGCATGGCTTCTGTTCCGAGATGTTTGTGCACCCGCTGCGAATATTCTCGGGGAACCGATCGCCAAAGATCCGCCCGATACCAGGCGGGCGTATTGGGCGTATGGGCGGTTTCTTCAAGCGTTTTTTCTTCTAAAAAAATTTTATATTCTTCTCGAAGCCACTCTTGATAATACTCTGTCATAGACGCATAAGACATGGTCCCATCCCGTTCGACCGTCATGGAAAAAACCTGACGACGAACCGAAGCATCCAGTCGTTGTAAACCTTCTTCCGTTCCATCTTCTTCTGAAATCACCACGTCCCGATGACGCTTCCGCTTCACCTTTCGCAATGCCCGCGACATATCAAACAAAAAACGCTTTACGGCTCCCGATGCCGCGCGGTCGGAATCATCCTGAAAGGGCGCCATAAACTGTCTCAAAAAATCTGCCACCGCCGCCTTTCCTTTCCCCATAGCCTCTTCTCGCGTATCACCCTCACCCATCGCTTTCTGAAACGCCATTTTAAAGATTTTGTTCTGAAGATCCCCCTGATGCTCCAAAAGCGGACGCCCAAAATCTGTAAAGGTCTGTTCTTCCACCTGATTTTCTGCCGCTGAACTTTCATAATAATCAAGCCAGCTATCAACCGCTGACAACGAAACTTTCAATCGCTCTCGTGGTTTTCGTTGTCCCAAATCATCAGATTCCCCAAGAGAAGGAAAATCATGCTGACGATCAAAAACCTGCCCGGGAATAGCCGGCGCTTTACCCGGCTCTTTCTTGACCGCAGGTACCTCTTGTCCTCGCGCAGCAAGCGCCAAAAGCATCGCCACCAAAACCACCACACGCGTCCCGGCTCCGGTAACAGGCATCCGCTCCGAAAACCCCTGCGGAAGCTCCTCGATATCAGGATTTTCTAAATTCCCCAAAGACAAACCAGGCATAAAAGAGGATTAAAAAAACTCGTGGCCCACTATAAAGTGACCCTCTAAGATGTAAAGAAAAACAAATATTCCATCCCAAAGCCTTCTATTGAGCGGGGTTTTCCAACTCATATTGATAGTCTTCGACCGCCCCTCGGAAGTTATTCACAATATCTGACAAGGCATTGTGTTCGACATCGTCATCAGTCGCTTCCGCAACAAATCGATCAATATCAAACTGGTTGTCCCGCATCCACTGCAAAACCCCATGACAAGCCGCAGGGTTATCAAATGACCTGTAGACATAATCCAACGTATTAATATTCGCTTTCTTCATAAAAGAGAACTGCTCAAATGAAGCCATCATAGACACCAAAAATACTTTCATAAGATCCACATCCCCCTCGGCCAAAGCCGTCTCAAAATTTACGTACTCAGCGATCATATCTGCTTTCAACAAATTATCACTTTTTGAGAGGATTTCAGTCCCCGGATCAACCTCTTTTTGATCCGGGTCTAGTTGGGGTCCACCTCTGGAAGACGTAGATATGGTTTATTAAAGCTACTCTTTCCAGCATCATAGGAAATATATATTCCCAAATTCCAATTGATCACCATGGCGAGAGCAGTACTAAAATCTGAAACATCATTCAAATTAAGCCTCTGGAGATTTTTCAAGGAAGAAATATGTCTTGCCTCCTCCATATCAAAACTTGTAAGACCATTCAAAGAAAGAATCCTAAGATTTGATAACAACGCAAGTTGTTCTGCTACCGCCACATCCAAGGTCGTAAGACCATCGAGTGAAAGATGAGAAAAACTTTCTTTTGAAACAAGCATTTTCGCTGAATCAACATCTAAACGAAGAAGATTTGGAAGGGTAAGAATACCTCCACCACAGCTCACAGCAATCTGCTCTGCCACAGCCGGTCGTAAGGCGGTTAAGTCCTCCATTCTTTGTAAGTTACCACTCAAAATTTCTTTCGAAATTTCTAAATCCTGTTCAGAAAGACCCTCGAGAGATTTTAATACTTCTTCCGTGAGTGGTAGTGGTTCTATGTCTGGCCAAGTGTCTAGATCCACTGGCTCTAATGCCGGCTCTGCTATGGGTTCCTGTGTGTCTATTGGATTCAGTTGTGACAAGTCAACATCTGGCAAAATTATTGGTTCCAGATCTGGAAGAACTGGCCCTGATACTTCCACAAGTTTTGCTTCCAACTTTGTATTCAAGTCTCGAATCTTTGCCGGAGTAAACAACATCGCTAGATTATAATTTGCTCGGAAGAGAACCACCCAAGCTTTCACAATATTTTGAGGAAGCGTGCCGATCTCGATATTTGAAAATTCACTTTCTAACACGGAACGAGGATTATCAATCCCCTCGATATTCCAAACAGGAAGCTGTAGTGCTTCTCGAATCTGCTCATCATCAAGTTGACCGATGAGATTTGACAACTCGGTAAAAGGCTTCACATTCTCCTCTGTATTTCCCAACATCGTTAACACAGAAGGATAGTGTTCCGGTGATAAACCGTAGGTGTCCGATGACGCATCGATTGAATCAAAAGAACTATCAAGATCAAAATCTAATTGATCGGATGACGATGTGTCTGAAAATAACTGATCGAAAGCATCTGGAACCTCCGCCTGATGCGTCTGAAGTCCCAAGTCATTAAGATCAAGATCAACCGGGTCCGGCGATACCGATCCCGCCAAGGTAAATGAGGGGATGACATCTGCCGAATTTGAAGAAATCGAAGCAGGTAATACCGCTAATTTTTCTTTTATTTTTTCAATAAGTGGCGTCCAGGCAGAATGTGAAGCCAAGGTCAAAAATAACTCAAATCCAGGCTCACTAAATCCTCCTGGTCGACCCACCTGCTTCGCAAGTGCGGCCGTTGCTAATGTTTCAACATAGGCAGGATTCGACAACAAAAGCCGAACACGAGCCGCGCCTAAAGCATGAGTATCCACACCCGTAAGAACATCTAAGTCCAAATCACCACGAGCCACAATAGAACTAAGAATATTCGGTGTTAGTTTTGGACCAAGCGCACTACCAAGAGCGACTTTAAGGTTTGGTTGAGCAAGCGAAGACTGCTGAAAACTTTTCAAGAGAGACTTCCCATTATTAAATGCTTTTTGTTGTGCGGGGGTTCTATTTGGAATCGCATGCAAAGCTTTATATTGACTTCGAATGGTTGCCAAGGTAGCTCCTGGCTTGATATCCAACGGAAAATTCGCTTTCCATTGTGGAACGTTAAAATTCGTCGGTACGCTAGAAGGCCCAGATGTCTTACCCGGTGCTCCCGTTATATTCCCAGAAGAAGACGTAACAACACCCGACGTAGGTCCGGAAACCGGTGTCCCTCCTGGCGCCCCGGTCGGTGAAGATACAATCGAATACGCAAAAGGTGGTTGTCTCAAAATATTCAAGATCGTTTGAACACGATCCGTAAAGATTTCTGTCCCCGGTGGCGTTGTATCCGCATGCGCCATCCAGTGATCCAATTTGAAATTCATTGGATATTCCACGGTATCTCCCGCGGCATTTCCAATCTCTAATACTTTTTCATTTCCGTAAGCCACAACCTTCCAGCTGGTAGGATTTTTAGGAAGGGCCTTTTTGTTCCGGGCTTCCTTCCCCAAGATCGTACGAGCAATATCCAAGGCGGCATTATCCATACGATACTCGACCCGCAACTGAGTATCCGTTATCTTCTCTTTTTTATCATGTGCCAAAGCCCGCTTAAGTCCTCCGTTTTTAAGATAAGACAAAGCCTGATCCACACTTGAAAATTCCATGTTAAAAGAATTCATGTAGTACATTTCAAGGGTGCAACCAGATTCCGTAGCTGAATCATTCAAACTAATCCGCGGGGACCAAGATTCCCCATCTCGAGAAGAAACAGGATTGAGAAAAGACAAACAATATCCACCCTCATCCAAGAGACCCAGTTTGGTCTTTTTGGAGAAAACCTCCCAGTGATCATGTTCGTTAATTACAGAATCACCCGTCATGTCTGGGTAAAGCGTCGGATCAAATGTATCGGCAAATTGTGTTACTTTCTGGAAAGAATTCTTCACCCACTGCGGGCGATTCATCCGCTCATTAAGACGCGGATTCGCTGGCAATGTCGTTGGGACCGGCGGCTTTGCCGGGGGCTTTGTCCCCGGTGAAGCAGTTGTTGTCCCAGCAGTCGTTGTTCCAGCGCCCGGTGTTGCAGTAGCCGTCCCCCCAGGCTTTGTCCCCGCGGTAGTCCCTGCTCCCGTCGTTGCTGTCGGAGTCACTGAGAGATTATTTACATAAGACTTCACATTACCCACAGGAGCCGGCGTCACATTCGGCTGCCCTATCAATAATTTATTCAAGTGAGTGTACAAATTTTGTAGAGACGCTGGATCCAAACCATGCTGAGAAAAAAGAACACGAACCGCCTCCAGGGCCGTTGCAAACTCTTTTCCCGAAAGATTCGGAGCTTCTAGCGCCGTAAGCGCCGTCAACACCTCCGTCCGCTCGGCTTCATTTTCAAAACTATTATCAAGCGCCACGGTTTGTGCGACCTGTGCATGTAAATAAGGTTTATGAGCGTTATGAAGCGCATTGATTTTATCAAGCTCCCCCTGGGTAATAAGTCCCAAATCTGTATTTACAGTAAGGGGTATCCACTGAATAATATTTCCATTTGCATCCGCATGCTTAAAGAAAAGATCTGCTCCCTGAAGCTCAAACGTTCCGTCCATCGCTGAAACAATGGATGAATTCTCAGACAAAAGAACTTTGAAAGCCGATCGAAAAAATAGTTGATCGGAATGCTTTAGCTGATAATCCTCAAATGCCGGTGACGTAAAATGCGTCACCCAATCCTGCTGTTGTTGCGGCGTCAAATGAGAAAAAATATCCTTTGTCGCTTTTCCATGAATATCTTGTGGCAAATCTCCAGAATCTACTAAACCAGACAAAGATCCAGGTGTTCCCGCCACATCCCAAACCAAATCACCACTGCTGCCATCAATTGCAAAATTCGAAGCCCCAACCGGCATTGTCGCTTCCGTGGCCCGGAACAAAAATCGTCCCGCCCGTTCGTAAGCAATCACCTCCGCAGCCTTATCCTTAACATCTTTTGCCGTACCAACCGCCGCCTCTGCAGCGGTCGTAGTTTTAGACGAAGCAATAATCGCTTCCCGATCATCAACTCTTGTCTGAAGGGCATTAAGCACAACGTCATAGTCTACCCGAGACGCTACTTCTGCATCCAAAGCTGTTTGTGCAGCCGTCACATTCCGCGCTTTTCCCGGCAAACCCACCGCTGATTTTTGAGCATTAAGTGCCGCAATATTTGCGGTCTGAGTCTGAGAATAGCTCTTTGATAGAGCTTCGACCGCGGTGATCCGACTATTAAAAACAGAACGAGAATCCTGCAAATTACCAACCTTCATATTAACAATCAACAGACCGATACCCGCTATATCTAAAGCCCCCTTAAGATCATGCCCCGACAAAACCTCTTCCAAAAGATGATCTGTGTCATTTTTTTTCGTTTCTAAAGCAACCAAACGCCCCTTGGCGCTATTTATGAATCTCTTCACTTGATCCTCCGTTGCGGGAGGCTTCGAATGCAATAATTCATTCGAAGCATCTCTCAAAAGTTTCAATACATCTGCCATCTGGACCATATTTTCCTCAACATCTGCTTGGTTTTCTGCTTGGAGATCAAGATCCGCCTGCAAGGCCGCATCCGATTGCTCCGCCCTTTTTTGATCTGTCTTCGCTGTCTCAAGAGCCCCTTGAGCAGCATCTATTTTTGCGTCTAACCGCTTCTCTATCGCCGCCGTATCCACCGTATCCAAAGAATCCGTAACCGACACCCCCAACGCCGTCAAAGAGGAAGAATCAATGGTCTTCAAATACGTCTCTAACTCCTTTTGAGCTATAACAAGCTGACCCTGAACATCTTGGGAAACCGGATACGTGATAGCCTCCCGCGCCGTTTTTAAGTCTTTTATTTTTTGAACCGCCGCGTAATAATGAGGTTTTAAAGTATTCGTTTTATCATAATCCGCTGTCGCCGTATCTCGTACGGTTATTAAATCCGGAAGCGGCAACGCATCTCTCTTTTTTTGCAACGGATCTATAGCGTCCGTTATATTTTTTGAAAATTCTCTATAAAAAACTTTTAACTTCCGCTCATGACTGGTTGCAAAAGCAAGAATAGGACCCACCTGAGGATCAAACTCTTGATGTTCCGAAACATCAATGCCCCCGTTTCCGAACCATCCCTTCTTAGGATTTTTCGGATCCGTAGCCCTAATGAGCCATTTCTTAAGCTCTGTTTTTCCAGGAATGGTCCACCCCTCCACGATATCTCCCGAAACCCCTTGAATAGAACCAAAAATTTTGGAAATCTTCTGTACGGTAACCCTTTTCAACGCATCTGTTTTGCTGCTCTTATCATAGGTACGAACAAGCCTCTGAAGATTTGTCAGTGCATTTTTAAGAATCGTATGTTGGGCTTCAACCGCTGTTTTTTCTGCCTCTTTTGCATCAATATCAATCTTCAATTCCCCATCTTGAGCCAAAACCTCCTGATAAGCTTTATCAGCAGCATCTTTATCTGTTTCTAAAGTAAGAATCTTAGCATCTATATCCGGAAGCTTTGAAATATCTACATCAGCCCACGCAATATCTGCGGCAACCCCCAATTCCGCAAAAACATCTGCTTGAGTCGTTTTTAAATCCGATAAATAAACGCCCAGATCATCCTGTGATACCTGAAAAGCCTGGTCATTCTGATTCTTATTTGCATCAATGTTCGTTTGAACGGCCGTCAAATTCACCTTAGCGGCCTCCCAGGCATCAAGTGCTTGTTGATAGTCTGATCGCAGAGCAAGAATATCTTGCGAAGGAACCGGTTCACCACTTCCCTCAAGCGCCCCCTGAACCACCATGTCATCAGCATCAAGTCGAGCATCTCCCGTATCATCAAGCTTCGTACCATCAATTCCAAAAAATTCCATCAGAAAAAGATTTCGCTCCGCTTCATCAGGAATAACCCCTGATATAGCCGCCGAAATTTCAGCTTCAGTAATAAGCCAATCTTTGATTTGGTAATCATCTGGTTGAGTCGCGAGAAGACTTTTGTGCTCTGCTGCATACGCATGACAAGCCTCTCGAACCGACGTAAATTCTTTCTGAAGACTTATCCGATCAAACTTATCGCCCAAGAGCAAGGCATCAAAGTCCGCCCGCGATCCTGCCAGCTGATCCGCTATGGCTTGATCCTTAAGTTTTTCATATTCCTCTGCGCCTTCTTCAAAAGAATCAATATCTATTTGAGGAGCCGGTGCCGGTGTTGTTGAATGGGCCATACTACTGTGTAAAAAAACTAAAATTAACCCCGCTCATTCGCAATCGCTTGCTTGAGCGTCAGCTCTATAATTGAAGCGGCCTTAAGCTGCTTGAGCTGCTCAGCCTGTTCTGGAGAGACCTGCGTCTCTGCCGAAGAGCGATGTGTTTGTGATTTCATGGGTTATATAAAGGTAAGAAAATCAGGAAATGATACCACAAACAAACACAAAATGCAAATAACAGACCGCTCCCGCACACTGCCTCGCTCCCTTCCCCCCTTTTATCCTGTTTATTATTTAGCTTGACATTTTCTAAAAAAACTATATAGTACAACCATTCTGATCGGCAACACCTTTCTATTTCTTTCCCCCATCAGACCATGGCTACCAATTCATCAATATCTCCAGAACAATCAAACTTTATACATCACGTAACGACAACAGGAATTACGGATGAAGACCAAGCTACTTTGCTGGGCGCATTACACACCGACCCAGACAAAGACGGATGGCTCGATAACAACAACTTTGCTTGGGAACTCGGAAAAAATTTCAACAATGATATTTTACAACAGGCCTCAGTTTTTTCAGCTGTAGAAAGTGTCCGTGATGCCATAAGAGCCGCATCGACTCCTGCAGAACCCCCTGTGGAAGATGATGATGACTCGACAGATAATGAACCAGAAGCCACAACACCCGAAGAAGTGTCTCAAAAAATGTTTGCCAACCTTTCTCCAGTAGAAACTCAAATCGCTCTCGCCGCACTCGGAAACATAGGCGTTTTGCGAGCTGACATCCAAAGACTAGAAGACACGGTCGCAACCGGCGAAGAAGATGCACAACGCCTTCGTGACGAAATTTCTGACAAAGAAAGTAAAATTACTGAGCTAAGACAAGACATCCTCGACCTGGAAGCACGATATGCTGCAGAAAGTGATGCCAAAGATCTCGCCATTGCTGATCTCAACACAGATATCGGAACCCTTACCACAGAAAGAGACCAAGCAGAGGCTGATCGAGCCGCCGCGGAAGGACATTTGACGACCGCCACCGCCGCACTAAAAGCCGGAAGCCATGATCGAGTTCTTGCTTGGACTCCAGAAACGGATCTTCAACAAGATACAAGTGACCAAGAACTCTCTGCCGACGCGGCCAATCTTCGTATCGAAAGACACGGAGCCCTAACACGAAAAAAAACCATCCGCAAAGAAAGTCTTGATTCTCTTAATAACGGAGGATCTATTGATGCGGCTCTTAGAAATATCACTTCCGGAAAAACACGTCCGATTGATATCGCGGCCATCTTTGAGGGAGCAGAAGCCGACGGAAATCTCCTCACAGAAAGAGCCGCCGCTTTTGAACAAATCGGAGAAGCTCTTCGGACAAGACTTCATGAAGGGGTAACACTCTACGAAACACTAGCCAACACGAAAGCAGACCATGCAGACTACGACCAAATGATCGCCGATGCGAAACACGTTGGAAAACAAGCCGACAAAATAACCCAGCCGCTTGTCACCAATGATGGGCGAGTTGTTCCGAATGTGAGAACGCTTCTCCAAAGCGCTACACCACTGGATCTTATTACCGCGCTCCGAACCATTCAAACCGCGGTAGAAACCGCTCACACGCAAGACGCGCAGCAAACAGAAGAAAAAGCTCGTGAGCTTGCCCTTCAGATAGATCAGGCCGTAGCCGGTATCGAAGCCGCTACTGCTGCTGATCCGACAAGAGTAAACCTCCGAACCGCTGATGTCCTGGCTCAGCTTCAAGCACTCCAGGCTTCTGGTGTTTCTCAGGAATTCAATCAAGACCGAGCCCT
>DGOF01000001.1 GCA_002389285.1 Patescibacteria group bacterium UBA4473 | reverse complement strand
ATTAGCTTGCGACGCGCCGAGCGCGTGGTGGCTTGAAACTTTTCCGTACGCTCGGATTTCGTTGTGAAGCAAGAAGTGCACACCTCGCACGCTCCGCACAGCTCGCGTGTACAAAACCAAAAAATCCGTTATGATTAAGATACAAAGTTTTCATAATTTATATTATAATCTATGTATCAAAATACATAATACCACTATGAGCATTGCGAATAATTTAAAAAAGATCCGTGCCGAAAAGGCTTTATCACTCGAAAAGGTCGCTCGCCTTGCTGATTTATCACTTAGCACAGTTGTGAAGGTAGCAGACAGCACGAACCAAAATCCAACCATCGATACACTCAAAAAGATAGCAAAAGCACTTGAGATTGGTGTTGATGATTTAATAAAGAAATAATTATGAACAAAAAAACTATGTATACAATATTAATCATTTTAGGAGTTGCACTTATTATCTGGTTTTTGTATAGCTGGCTTTCGGTGCGTGCTATTGAAGAGCCCAAGTATGAGGTAATAACGACTGCAGAAGGGTACGAGATACGCGAGTATGCTGCATATATCATTGCAGAGACAAAAATAATTGGCGCAAAAGATCGTGATGAAGCAGCCCGAAAAGGTTTCCCTATAGTGGCCGGCTACATTTTTGGCGACAACACCTCAAAGGACAAGATTTCCATGACCGCACCAGTGAACACAGAAGCAGATGAATCGGAAAAAATAGCCATGACAGCTCCAGTGAATACCGAAAAGATAGCGATGACCGTACCGGTAAATACAGAGCAAGAAAAGGCTGATGGCACATACAAAATATCTTTTGTGATGCCGAGCGAATACACGCTTGAGACCCTGCCAATACCCAATGACAGCCGGGTGAGTATAAAAGAAGTACCGTCTCACAAAGTAGCGGTGAAGCGGTTTGCTTGGTCGGCTAGTGAGTCTGCGGTCAAAGCGCAAGAAGAGGAGCTTTTGGCTGCCCTTGCGCGTGATGGTGTCGAGATCGTGGGCGCAATAAATGTAGCGCGATACAATCCGCCATGGACTATGCCGTTTATGCTTCGCAATGAAGTTCAAATAGAAGTAAAATAAATTTATGAAAATATGTATTTTTGGAGCAGATGGTAGGACTGGCAGAGAGGTTGTTCAGTCCGCAAAAGATAAGGCACATGAAGTTGTCTCCTTTTCATACAGTGAAGGGCAAGATGTGATGGACTATGAGGCGGTACGTAAAGCCATTAATGGATGTGAAGCTGTCATTAGCACCTTGGGTCATATCAAAGGCTCTGATCTACTTATGCAGACCAAGGGCATTGGAAATATCGTAAAGGCAATGAAGGAGCTTGGGATATGCAGATTACTAAGCATGACTGGTACAGGTGCAAGAGTGGTCGGAGATAAACCTTCGCTTGCCGACAGGTTTCTGAACTTTGGAGTGAAGCTTGTGGATCCCGAGAGAATAAACGACGGGGTGGAGCACGTTAAGGTGCTCCAAGAGTCTGGTCTTGACTGGACTATCGTGAGAGTGCTCAAGCTTAGCAAAAGTGACGCAGAGGCAAAGGATTACAAGCTAACCGACCATGGACCGGCTGAGCTTTTAACCAGTAGAAAGAAGGTTGCGAAAGTGCTGGTGGATCTTTTGGATGATACGAATAGCTATGGCAAACTCCCGGTGATCTCTGGATAATAAAAAACTTATGAAAAAAACAACCACAACAACATTATTTATAGCAACCATGCTTTTGGTCGCAACACCAGTATTCGGGCATCAGCCGAGGCTCGTTGATAGCGAAGCGATAGAAGTGGTTGATCCTGAGATATCAAAAGCCTATTACGGTGAGCTCACCGGTGCGCCTCATGTCTATTCCATCAATACTTCAGAACCCCTTGAGCTATATGTGGGGATACTTATGCCGTACGCAGATGATTCTGCAAAAGACGTGCAAGCCGAGATCCGCCAAGGAGAAGATATGCTACAGATGATTGGTGGGCAAAACGCCGACTGGCAAGAGATGTTTGAATTCTTTGGTCAGAGCACGTACTGGGACGGTGGCGAGTATAAAGCGAGTGTAGATGGTGGAGCATATACGATTATTGTTTCAAGTGCCAATAACGACAGTAAGTACTCCCTCGCCATAGGAGAGATTGAAGCCTTTGACGGCAACGAAACCATAAACGCCCTTAACCTTATCCCAAAGCTCAAGAGCAACTTCTTTAACGAGTCCGCAATAAGCTTTATCAAGTCACCATTTGGCTGGATGTATATTCTCATAATGTATGCACTCGCTTTTGCATTTGGTTTTTTGTACCGTTTTATTCTGAAAAAGATTGCCAAAGGATCGGTGCGCGGAGTTCACAAAAACATCGGCAAATACGACCGTGTACTTCGCTTCGCCATAGGCTCAGGATTGCTTTTATGGGCGATTACAACTTCGTGGAGTCCATGGTTATTATTCTTCTCCGGCTTCGCACTATTTGAGGCGATCTTTAGCTGGTGTGGCTTCTACGCGGCCATAGGAAAGAACAGTTGTCCTATTTAGTAATAATATATAAATTATGCCTACACAAGAATGGTATTTACAGTTAGTTAAGCCAGACTGGGCGCCACCGATCTGGCTCTTTGGGCCAGTATGGACTTTTTTGTATGCAATTATTGCTTTGTCTTTTGGAACGGTATTCTATAAAGCACTTAACAAGCAAATTCCACGGATTGTCGCACTACCATTTGCACTCAATCTTGTTTTTAATTTTGCATTTACTCCAATACAGTTTGGGCTCAAAAATAACATCCTCGCCTCTATCGACATCTTGCTGGTCGTCGGCACCCTTGTCTGGGCTTTTGTAGCCCTCTGGAGAGCTGAACCCAAGTTACGCTGGGTAGTTTATGCAAATATTCCGTATTTGATGTGGGGATCTTTCGCTACCGTGCTTCAATTAACAATAACTATTCTAAATAAATAATATGTTTATAAAATTATTTCTTATTGCACTTCCGGTATTTTTTGCCATCGACATGGTCTGGCTTGGCCTAGTGGCAAAGAATTTCTACAAGGATCAAATTGGGTTTTTAATGACACCTAACATAAACTGGACAGCCGCAATAATTTTTTATCTAATTTTTATTGCAGGACTTGTGCTATTTGTAATTTCTCCAGCAATGGAGAAAGGCTCTTGGATATATGCAATCCTGTTTGGTGCATTGTTTGGATTTGTCACGTATGCCACATACGACCTCACAAACCTCGCAACCCTTAAAGACTGGCCGCTTATGGTTACGATTGTAGATTTGATTTGGGGTTCAGTACTAGCCGCATCGGTGTCTGCCATAACCTACTTTATCGCAAGTAAAATTGAATTATGAGCTATTTTGTAAGACTCGGTATCATCCTGTTTTTATACATGAACTTTTGGTTTGTGGTCTCTTTGCTGATCAAAAGAAATGATGTCGCAGATGTTGCATGGGGTCTTGGATTCGTATTGCTGGCTTGGGTGTCTTTATTCATCAGTGAGACGAATAGCATTCTAGGCATAATTGTGACTTTATTCGTCACTGTTTGGGGTCTACGTCTCGCTTGGCATGTTCACTCACGAAACAAGGGTAAGACGGAGGATTATCGATACCTTGCGTGGCGCAAGCAGTGGGGTAAATGGTTTTATCTGCGTTCGTATGCACAAGTGTATATGTTACAAGGCAAGCTCCTTTTTCTTATAGCTTTGCCGGTGTTAGTAATAAATAATAATCTTGGTGGAGATGTGAACATCTTGGCTATGCTTGGTATAGTAGTTTGGATTATCGGTTTTTTCTTTGAGGTTGTCGGCGACTCACAACTTGCCAGATTTATAAAAAATAAAGACAACAAAGGCAAGCTAATGACAACGGGTCTTTGGAGGTATACCCGTCATCCAAATTATTTTGGTGAAGTGACGCTGTGGTGGGGTGTTTGGCTTGTTGCTCTATCTGTACCGTATGGATGGGCAACGGTAATTGGGCCACTGACCATCACCACTCTGATTCTAAAAGTGTCTGGTATTCCTATGCTTGAAAAAAAGATGACTGAACATCCTGATTTTGCAGAATATAAGAAAAGAACGAGCGTTTTTATACCTTGGTTTAGAAAAAATGTATGAGGGTATGGGATATTCATGTAAAACACTTGTGCCAGAAACACTTCCTCGGAGAGCATAGAGAACTTCATGGTCTATGGAATATTCTGACTAAGCATGGTGGCAAAGGTGGGTACTCGCATCATCCGGAAACCAAACGGTGGGTAGGTAAAAAACGCGCACTTTATGATCGACACGAAGCACTGGTGAAGGAGATGGAAAAGCGTGGCTATAATCACCAATCACCACTAGAAAAGAAACTAGCCAAATGAAAAAGTGGTCAGGATGTATACATCAATACGCTTAAAGAACAGAAAATCTTATTACGTGATAAACCATGTGAGTTTTTTACAGAGTATCATCGAAGTCTCCAAGTGAACACGAAGCAAGCACCGAGCATGCATCGCGGACTCTAAAACTACCACGGACGTAGCGCCTCGTTCGGCGCAAGCTAATCAAAATCCGCAGGATTTTGCTCGTACAATGTTCGAACTTCGTCCAAGAAAAACCTTTTTTTAACGCCTCCAGGATCCTGGAGTAGCTATCATCTGGGCCCGAAAATATGAATTTGGGTCCAGAATGATAATCGGAAACAGTGTCGAATCGCTGTAGGTACACACCATAGTCCTGGTCTTGAAGGTATGGACGTGAGAGTTCTATTGCCAATCGAACGGACCGGTACCCTTGGTCTTTGTAAAAGGACCTTATTTTAGGGCGATTTGTCCAGTATTTTATTGTAATGTTTTGGTTGTGGGAGAAGTTTTTTCTCGATATTTTCACAATAAGTTGATTCCGTTCTCTGAATCCAGTAGGCTCGCGCCTGCGTTTTTGACCCATAAATAGGAGGAATGCCGGAGCGGTCGAACGGGCTTGTCTCGAAAACAAGTGTGCCTGCAAAGGTACCGAGGGTTCGAATCCCTCTTCCTCCGCCAGTCTTCAGCATGAAGACTGCCGCGGCGTAGCATCGCGAAGCCGGGCTTAAGACTTTTGTGTGTCATCACTACCTGCTATACTTCTCGTTGATGAATTTTTCAACGATCGGTCTTATAGGAGCAATTTTATTAGTCATAGGAGCGGCGTATCCTATTAGAGAGTGCTCTCATCCAGTGAAATCCACTAAAAACTGGCTGTTTACCCTGGGAAACGCCAGCATGTTTGCTTACTCTCTGATGAATTATTTGGAGGGCGGCCCGATTTTTTTCTTGTTTTTACAAATACTCGTCGCCCTTTCGACGGTGATGATGCTTTTTGATGTGCCCGATCGTATGGATATGATTGTGATGTCTCTCGGCGGCCTGGCCTTCGTGAGCTGGTCTTTATGGCTCTTTGAAGACCTCAGTACTATTTATTTTGTATTAGGCCTCGTGAGCCTGTCCTTAGGCTTTGCCCTCGAAATCGGCACTTCTCGGCGCAACCTTGCGCTGGCTCTAGGATCTATTCTTATCGCGCTCTTTAGTTACTTTGCTGCTGACTGGATCTTCTTCTGGCTCAATAGCTTCTTTGCAATCTTCTCTGGCTACTACGCAGTGAAGCTTCGGAGGTAAGGTTAAATTTAGATTAAAACCTTGCCAAGAAAGAGAGAGGGTGTAGAATTTTTTTAGAACTTGTGGGCGAAAGCCTCGACCGACCCAGAAACGAGATTTGGTCAGCAGGTTCTTTTTTAGTCTTCCTCTAAATTCCATTTGTGAAGGCGGATTTGTCGATATCCAATAGTTTTCCAAACAGGAATAACAGACCAAAAATGGATATGTCCATGGCCTATTTTTCGAAGAATTATTTTAAGACGTAATTTGTTTTTAATAATAGCTACAAACGACCAATAGATATGAGTTTTTCCCTTCATTTCTTCGCAGTATTCTTGATAATGTGTCATTCCAGAAAGAATGATTGGGAAATATTCAAGAAGTTCGAATCGTTTTAGCTGATTTTTTAAATCACGTTTATGTTTTTTGTTTTTACATATTAAATGACGGAATCCCTGTGAATTAAAAGTAACAACGCCGATGCATGGAGACTCTATCGTTTTATTTTTTTGAAAAAATAAACGGGCCTTCTCTTGCTGTACTTGATGGTACTTCATTAAGGACAACCTACGAAAGGAAGAGTGGAAAATCAAAACTTTAATCTTAGAAGAGGGGACTTATTCCCAATCTTGAATGATCAGCTTATTGCCGTCTTGCTTCACGGTGAGCTTTTGTCCGTCACGCCATCCGAGATTGCGTACTGCGGCGACGGGAAGGGTGACAAAGTAGCTCCCTGACGTGAATTGGGAGAGTTTTCGGGTGTCTTCGGAACCGACTTTTTGGCGTGCCATGTCTAGATTAAATTATAGATTAATATCTAGATTAAATTATATAACTTAATCTAGATTAAATTATAGATTTCGAAATAAAAAAAAGCAAAATTTTTTTCTACCAAATCTTCAACCACACGCCCGCATAATGAACCACTACATAGAGGAAGAACGCGTAACCCAGTGCGCCAGCAAAGAGCGTAATGAGAACGGTATTGAGAATTTTATTTTTATGGCGTTTTGCCTGATCGAGGCTACAGACGCCTTGTTTTCGGAAATGAATAATTAAAGCGATGATCAGGAGCACCAGTCCAAAAGCTCTGAACGCCCATTTCCATTCGCCATAGAAAGTATCCGCGAGACTGGTCGCGAAGCTGAGACTGCCAAATCCAAAGAGAAAGATAAGCAGGGGACTGAGGCAGCACAGCGACGCGCCGATCACCGGAACAGAGATGAGTTTGAAGAGTTCTTTGAGTTTCATGCGTAGAATCACTATAATCCCTTCATCATGGAAACAAAACTCAAAAACCAGCTTCTGGCCGCTCAGTGCAATGAAATCACAGAAACACATGTCTATAATCGTCTCGCTGAGATGAGTAAAGATCTCAAAAATAAAAAAATCCTCAAGCGTATTGGGGATGAGGAGCTCGGGCACTATAACTTTTGGAAGTCTTTCACGCACGAAGAGGTGAAGCCTTTACGCTGGAAAGTGAGCTATCACGTATGGATGGCACGTATTTTCGGTCTTCGTTTTGCGTTGAAGATGATGGAATCCGGAGAAAAGGGGGCCCAAGTAAATTATGCGGAGATCATGAAAGAGATTCCAGAAGCCAAAGCGCTATTAGAAGATGAGGCTCAGCATGAGAATGAATTGATCAATATGCTGGGAGAGCAAAAACTTCAGTATGTAGGATCTATTGTTTTGGGACTCAATGATGCACTGGTCGAGCTGACGGGAACGCTCGCAGGACTGACCTTTGCTTTTCAGAACACCCGTATGATCGGAATGGCAGGACTTATTACCGGTATTGCGGCTTCTTTTTCTATGGCCGCCTCGGAGTATCTTTCGATGAAAGCCGAAGGGGAAAAAGAAAAGGCGTTGAAAGCAGCTTTTTACACCGGAACGGCGTATATTTTGACGGTGATATTGCTGGTCTTGCCGTATTGGTTGTTTGATAATTATATGCTCTGCTTGGGCCTGACGTTGGTAATGGCCGTGGTTATTATTTTCTGCTTTAATTTTTATCTGTCCGTGGTAAAAGGCGTAAACTTCCGTCAGAGATTCATCGAAATGACCGCCATCAGTTTGGGGGTCGCGACACTGAGCTTCTTTATTGGTATGGCCTTGAAGATTGGCTTTGGGATAGAGGTCTAGGATTAGTTCTCCATCGCTTTCTTCATCGCCAAAAGTTCTTCGGGATCGGTGGTGATGATCTTGTTTTCGCCGTAACTCGCGATGATCTGAACCGCCACATGTTGGTTTCCCGCAAAGAACAGTCCTTGTCCCACGCCTGAATTCAGAAGGAGATAGCGTTCTCCCTGCGTCAGGTTAAATATTTTTGTAAGTTTTTCCATGGAAGACGGCGCCTGCTTGAGCAGAAGCTGCATTGAGGAGTTCGTAATAATCGGTTTCCCCCAAGGCGAGTTCAAAAAGTCTTCGACATCCTGAGTAATAGTCGTGATGCCCAAAAAGTATTTACGGGCTCGTTTGACCAAGCCGTGTAAGAATCGACCCGAGTCTTCATGCTGAACAATATTCCAGGCCTCATCAATCACGAGCATACGTTTTTTGAGTTTGGATCGAATCTTATTCCAGATGAAGTTGAGCAAGATGTACATCGCGATCGGACGAAGACGTTCTTCCAGATCACGAATACAAAAGACAATCAGTCCGGTTCCAAGATCCACATTGGTCTGATCAGAGAAGAGTCCAGAAAAGGTTCCTTGGGTGTATTTTTCAAGTCGAGTGACCAGTCCGCCGGCGCCTTTCATCCCTCGCAGGACATTTTCTAGGTCGCCCATAGTCGGCATTTCATAATCACTTGGGTTTTCAGTTTCGTGGGTAATGCCTTTCAGCTCATAGGCCTGTAGGATGGCTTTGTCGATCAAAGCCTCTTCTTCCGGGCTCACGTCACCGAGCATAATATTGAGCAATCCTTCAAGAGCGATAGTACTTTCGCGCAAAAGATCTCCCGGATGGGTATCTTCTTCGTTGACCGAGAGAGGAAGATCAAAAGGATTGATTCGTTGTTCAGAGGTCAGAGATACGCGAATGTAACTTCCACCAACCGTATGGGTCAGCGTTTCGTACTCATTTTCGGGATCGAGGACGATCACATCCGTTCCCGTCATAAGCGATCGAAGGATCTCCAGTTTCACGGCGTAGGATTTACCCGCACCGGATTTAGCGAAGACGACTTGATTCGCATTTTCCAGATCAAATCGGTCAAAAATCACAAGAGAGTTGTTGTGCCGATTCAGTCCGTACAGAATACCTTGATTAGAAGTCAGGTCATTCGACATAAAAGGAAAGACCGTTGAAAGGGGACTGGTGTTCATGTTGCGCGTCACATCGAGCATATCGGTGGCTTGAGGGAGCGTGGATTCAAATCCACGTTCGGTTCGAAAATCCGTTGAATGGGTCATGATGAGCTTTCCGCCCAAGATGGTTTCAATTTGTTTCTTGGCGGTTTCGAGTTTCTCTTCGTTTTCTGCATACAGAGTGAAATAAACGCCCACCTGAAAGAATTTTTCAGTTCCACGTTGCAAA
Organism: Patescibacteria group bacterium UBA4473; assembly: GCA_002389285.1. Classification (GTDB taxonomy): domain Bacteria; phylum Patescibacteriota; class Gracilibacteria; order UBA4473; family UBA4473; genus UBA4473. The sequence goes on along the minus strand of DGOF01000001.1, from coordinate 71,093 downwards.
TCAACTCGTAACTGTTCAGCATCTTCAAGAGCCGTATCCAAAGACGTATCATTCACGAGTCCTCGTTTTTCATGGATATGTTTCGTAGAAAGCATCTCGGCCACTTTCTTTCGAAGGATTTTCATGATACGTGCTGGATCCGTATGATAGATAAAGACTGATAAATCCATCGTCACATCAAAATTAATCACCTGTTCCATCCAGTTTGTTTCCAGATAACGAGGATAATTAAAGACAAAGAAACTTTTGGCGTGCATGCCATTGAGTTTCATCGACATAGGCGCGACTTCCATCGAGCCAGGAGCAATAAGGTCTTTCATGGACACAACTCCTTCTTGGTACATTTTTTCAGCATCTTTGATCCGTTGACGCATGTCCGGTGTGAGGAGTTTTTTATCGCGTTTGGGATCAAAGTTTTCAAAAAATTCATCCAAATCTTTTCGAGTGGTATCTGTTTTGGCGGCATCTTGAGCCTTTTTTTTCTTAAATCCCAAAAACTGTTTCAGACGTTCGGCAATACTCCATGCCTGTGTCCCTTCCTTTTCAGCATTGGTAATATTGATCTGGGCGATTGGTTTTGCCGTCGTCGCTGCATCGGCAGGAGCGACAGGAGTTTCTACGGCTGGAACCGCAAGAGCAGCTGCCTCGACCGCCTCCGTTTGAGCTTCTACTGTTGCCACTTCTTCCGCTACCGGAGCAGCAAGAGGGGTAACCTTTGGGGCTTTTGTTTTTGTTTTTGGTTCAGTCATAGGAAATACTTCTCCTTATTATAGCAGAAAAGGCAGGACAAAACAAGTCAGGAAGCGGGGGAAATTAGGGTTTTGAGTAAAATGAAAAAGAGATTAAATCTTGGCGACTTTAGACAAAAGAAAAAGGGCAATAAAACTGACAAAAAATGCGGCAATAGTTCCGTAAACAAATCCTATCCGGGGGAACGTTTCCATGACGACGAGGACGTAAACACAAATAGAAATATTCCCGAGTGGGTATTTTTGGAAGGCCGGGATTAGCGCTTGGGGGGAGTAATAGTAATGAAAAATTATTAAACTTGAGGCCCCGACTATGGGGAAGATCGTTATGAGTCCCGCCCAAAAAGGGCCGCCGTATTTTCCGCCCAAGAGAATTGCCACCATGAGGAGCCCCACAAAAGCGCCCCGTCCTAATTTTTGTGACCAGGAGTAAGAAATTGCTTTGGGTTTGGGAGGATTTTGTTGGTGTAAATAAAAATAGGCGGCCCAAACAAGAATCACATAGACCATCATGTTTATCCAAAGCGTATTGATTTCATACCAGGCATAGGGGATAGCAAAAATACACCAGATGATGGTGGCAACAAAAAGGCTCATTAATATTTTAGAAAAACATGAAAAACGAGTGGATTCTAATTTCTGCGCCACGGGGATATAAAAACAGGGGAAAAGTGCCGCTAGGCCTAGAGGGACGAGTGTGGCGGGAATGATGCGCGCGACTTCTTCGGGAGAAATCGTCCAGGCCATAAAAAAGAGACCAATAGCTACGACCGAAGGCATACCAAGAATAAGTCCGGCCAAATGGCGAGGAAGTTTTTCTGTGAACAATGTTAAAAAGGCTACAAAGCTTCCTCCTACAAAAAAAGAAATAAGAAGTTGCCATTCAAAAAGTGTCATACAAACAACACTATAAAGACTTATTGTGAAAACGAAAAATCCCCCTCGACCAGTTTGCACATCAGAAGAGAGGTGAGGTACGAGGGGGGAAATGATTGCTTGTCTGACTGAGACAGAGCGAGGTTCTTTTGGTTCCAAAAATCGCTTTTTGAGAGTAGATTTTCATACTCTATGGTTTTGTGTTTGTTTTTGGAAAAAGATTTTTGTTTTTCTTTTTCTGTTGGTAAAAGTGGTGTGCTGATTTTCAGTCGAGAAGGAGCACAGGACTTCGGCGGAAACAAAAGAACATATTATTGTACCATAAAAAATTCAAAATAAAAAGCTAAAAATAGAAAATTGAAAGTTGCTCATTGTTCCCGGATCCCTGATAATAAATCTAAATGAAAGGACTTACATCAAAACAAGCACAAACACTCTTGGCTCAGCATGGGCCGAATGCATTACAGCAAGAGCAGACATCACATTGGTGGAAAATTTTATTTTCTCAGTTTCGAGATGTTTTTGTTTTGATCCTCTTGGTGGCAGCGGGGATTTCTTTTGCCTTGGAAGAAGCTGTAGACGGCACGGTGATCTTAGTTATTGTGTTGTTGAATGCGGCCATTGGATTTTTTCAAGAATTTCGAGTGGAAAAGACGCTCGAAGCTTTGAAAAAAATGATTCATCCCGAGATTCGGGTGGTACGAGATGGAAAAGAAGTGAAACTTTCAACGGAATTACTGGTGCCAGGGGACTTGGTGGTGCTGGGAGAAGGGGATCGGGTCCCCGCCGACGGAATAGTCCAAGAAAGTCATGGGATGAAGATTGATGAATCGGCCTTTACGGGAGAATCGTTAGCCCTCGAAAAAGATGAGGAAGCCGAGGTCTTTATGGGAACGTTGGTGGTGCGTGGCGGCGGTATGTTTGAAGTGACGACGACGGGAATGGCCACTCAGTTCGGAGCCATCGCACGGATGACCACCCAGACCAAAGCCGCGAAATCACCCCTTCAAAAAGAACTCGAACACATGGGATGGTTTGTGACAAAGGTGACGCTGATTATCTGCGCGCTTCTTTTTCTTGTGGGGCGATGGCGGGATTTTTCAATATTCGACAGTTTGCTTTTTTCGGTCTCAGTGGCGATCGCTGCGGTCCCAGAAGGTCTCCCAACCACAATTACGATTGCACTGGCTTTAGGCGCTTCTGTCTTGGCACGTAAAAAAGCCATTATCAAAAAACTTTCTTCTGTCGAAACATTGGGCGCGGTGACGACTATTTGCTCTGATAAAACAGGAACACTGACGAAAAACGAAATGACGGTCCGTGAGGTTTATTTGGCGGATCGTTCTATTTTTTCAGTTTCAGGGGTGGGGTATGACCCCCATTCCGGGCGTATTGATTTCATGGGCCATGGGGGCGATGCGCAAAAAGAAAATCTTGTGCTCTGTGAAAAATTACTGCGTGTTTGTCGACTCTGTAATGAGGCCAAATTAGAAAAAAAAGGCCATCAGTACACAGTGTTAGGGGATCCCACAGAAGGGGCGCTTCTGACGCTTTCCGAAAAAAAGAGAGAAGGAAAAACTGTTTGGACAAAAGAAAAAGTGAAAGAATTTTTTCCTTTTGATTCGGTACGAAAAATGATGTCTGTCTGGGTGGGAAAAGAAGTATTAGTCAAAGGATCTCCCGATCAAGTGTTAGAACACTGTCAGTTTTGGAGTGACGGAAAGACCACGCATCCACTCACACCCGAACGCAAAAAAATAATACAGAGACACTATGAGCGTATGGCTGAGAAAGCCTATCGGGTGTTGGCTTTCGCTCAGCGTGATACACATTCATCCCAAGGTCCACAGACAGCCGCAGACGCAGAGAAAAATCTTACTTTTTTAGGATTGGTGGGAATGATCGATCCCCCTCGATCTGAGGTGAGGAATGCTATTGATCTGTGCCATACGGCAGGGATTCGAACGATTGTGATTACGGGAGACTTTGGAATTACGGCGGAAGCTGTGGCCCGTGAACTCGGGATGATTCGAGAGTGTGAAGCCATCGTTCTGACCGGAACTCAGGTCACGAATATGACGGATACCGAACTCAAAAAAATCTTACGAGATCGAGAACAGCCCGTGATTTTTGCTCGAAGTTTGCCCGAGCAAAAAATGAGAATCGTAGACCTTCTACAATCAGAAGGAGAAGTCGTAGCGATGACCGGAGACGGAGTCAACGATGCGCCGGCCCTCAAAAAGGCTGACATTGGGGTGGCCATGGGGATCACCGGCACCGAAGTGAGCAAAGAAGCCGCGACGATGATACTGACCGATGATTCTTTTTCATCGATCGTGACGGCGGTGGAGGAGGGGAGACGGATTTATGAAAATCTAAAAAAATTCGTCTGGTTTATTTTTTCTTGCAATATCGGAGAGCTGACGGTGATCTTTGCGGCTATTATTTTTCAGTACCCGCTGCCACTCACGGCCATTCTTATTCTCTGTATTGATCTGGGAACGGACATCCTTCCAGCCATTGCACTAGGAGTGGATGAGGCCGAAGATCACATCATGCAGCGGCCGCCACGCGACCCAAAGAAAAGATTATTGAACAAGAATTTTGTTCAGTACTTTTTAGGCATCGGACTGGTAATAGGGGCCTCGGTGACCGGAGCTTTTCTGTATACACTGATGGGTGATGGGTGGACCTTTGATCAGGGTTTGAATGTAGAAGTAACACACGCGGTAACCGTTGCGTTTGTGTCGCTGGTTTTTGTACAGCTCTTGAATGCCTTTTCCGCGAGATCAAACCGCACATCCATTTTTCGACAAAATATTTTCAGCAATCACTTTTTGATACTGGCCCTCATGAGTTCAGTTCTTATGACCTTGCTCATGGTCTATGTTCCGTGGATGAATATGATCCTCAAAACCACCCCTCTGAATGCGGCTGACTGGGGCGTCGTGGCGATTGCCAGTGTGATTCCGTTGATCGTGGTAGAGCTGCGGAAGGCTTTGCCAAAAAGCTAAAATAATTATAAAGCATCTGATGTTAAGCCTGCGAGAAGCTCTGAAGACGTTGCGACCGCTGTGTCAACAGGAGGTTCTTTTGGATCTTATTGGCCCGGGGGTGATAGACGTAGCTAAGCGTCAGGTACAAGCCGTCTGTAAAACACCGAATCTAAAAGGTCATCTAGATATCATGAACCAGGGCGTCGGTCAACTTTTGAGTACGATGCTCGAAACTCGCGGGGTGACCGATCCAGAAGCCAAAGACCTCATCAGTCAAAATATTTGTGATATTCTTTTACTTGAGAAACCAAATCACAAATGGGACCTGGAGCCACCATCAAAAGACAAAGAATGGCTGGAGTTGAATTTTCATTTTTGGTTAGATCATACGAAGCGAAGAGGAATGGATCCGATGGGGCTTCGGTGGTACGAAGGGGAAGCGCTACCGGCCCAAGAAGAAAATTTTGAAGCCTTAGAAAAACTTTTAAGTCGCTTTATTCCCAATTTTTCAAAGCTGGCCAGTCAATTTCTGGAAGCGATCTGTCAGCATGATATAGAAGAAAAACTCGCTCGAGGGGAATCCGTGGTCATCGTTACGAATCATGATTCTTGGTCGACGCAGATTATACCGGCGGTTTTGGCGGTTCGGCAATTAGCGGCTCATACAACAAAGGACAATCATATTTTACTCGGACCGGCGTTGATGACGTTTTCTCAAATCTTTGACACGCAGCGATTAGGGCAGGCCTGTGGGAATCTTATTTGTACTGTGCCCGACACCCCGAATGCTCAAGCACCAGAATTTAAAGACAATAAGGTCGTGCAAGGTTTGGGCGCTCAATCGACACGAGAATTATTTCGGTTGGCTAAACCACAAACAGAAGGCCGGGGGCAATTAATTTTTATGGCGCCTTCCGGGACGAGCGATAAAAAACAAGAAGATGGATGTTTAGATTTAGTGCCGCCTTCCGATAAAGTCTGCAAACTGATTCAAAAGTTACGAAATAAGGGGGCTCATATATGGCCGATAGGTTTTCATCAAGGGGACTTGTATTCGAATGGATCCAAAATGCCTCAGCCTTCAAAGGTGCAAATGCATACGGGGAGATTGATTGGACAGGAGGATGAGATATCTCTCGATGAAATCATGAAACAACTCGCTCAGTTGGTGCGAGATGAGGAAGGCCATCAGCTAGGCGTGTACGCCGCTCCAGAAAGAGGGGAGTAAATCATCATCGATAAATATCTCTGCGATGCCCCAGATCGATCACCCAAAAAGTACACTTATTTTTTTGTTGTAAGATAAGTCGATAAGAGCCGATTCTCATGCGATGAGTCGCCCCTTTGAGAGTGGGAACGGGTTTGATCGTTGCCGGTGAAATATAAGATTTGGTAAGATCTCCAAACTTCTGTTCAATACGATCTTGTATCAGAGGCTCAAGTTTATCAAATATTTTTTGAGCTTGAAGCGTGAAAATGAAACGAGGCATTAGAATATGAGATCAGAGGGACCACTTTCTATCGATTTTTGATAGCGTTTTTCCAACACTTCGCGATTTTGCCACATTTCGTAGTTTTCCCAGTAATCTTCAATAGCTTTCTCATTCCCTTCAAAGTAGGGGAGGATCACAAGGTTGGCTTTTCCGTAGTTGGTGACAATGACCGGCTTTTCTTGAGCATAATCATCAATTTTGCCGATCTGTTGTTGGAGTTGAGTGGTGGTAATAATTTTAGGCATATCCTCAGTGTTATATAGACTTTTATATAATATTCTACATAAGAACAGAAAACAAGCCTTTTTAAAGATAGCTCAAAAAAACATCTCTCAAAATATTTAATCTCGATTTAATGTTCATTCTAAAGCATTTCCAACACATTCCTGATCAATGCTTTGTTGAAACCGTAGTTCATACGAGTCGGACCGATGATACCAAGATAGCCGGAGGCATCGGGAGTTTCGAATTTGGTTACGAGCATCGCACAGCTGTTGATTTCTTCCAGTAAGTTTTCTTCCCCGATAAAAATTTTAACCTGATTTTCTGGAAGATTGAGAGAATTCAGCAGCGCGCTGAATCGTTTTTGGCCTTCGAGAATTTCAATCACCTGAGCGGCTTTTTCCGGGGCATGTAAGAACTCCGGACTGCGCAAGACATTGGAAAGCCCTAGATAAAAAGTCCGATCATCATTGATCACCGCAAAGGCGGCATTACCCGAAAGACTTGAGAGAATGCGAATCGTATCGAGGACGCTTTCTTTGGTGCGTTGGAAACGATAGTTTTGGACGTGTTGTGAAAAAATATTCTGGACAAGTTTGTTTTGTTGGTCGTCCTCCATGAGTTCATCCACAAAAAACCGATAGCCTTTTTCAGTGGGAATTTTCCCCGAGGATACATGAGGGGACTCGATCAGACCGACTTCTTCCAAGATCGCAAATTCATTCCGAATCGTAGCGGAAGAAACATCAAAATGTTTTGACGCCAGGAGTTTCTTCGAAGCCACAGGGAGGGCGGTTTCGACAAAGTCCTCAATGAGAGCGGTAAGAATAAGAAGGGTTCGATCTTTCATCGTGGGCCGATTGTACAATAAAAGGACCTTCGAGTAAACTCATCGCATAATGCTTTACTGCGAAGTTTGGTTGCGAGGCGTAAAAGGAATTTTTTCTTGGCATACAGAAGAATCCCTGCAGCCAGGAGCCCGCGTAGTAGTCCCTTTTCGAAATCAGAAAAAAACAGGCTTAGTGGTTGCGTGTTCTCAGAACAAACCAGAGTTTGCTACCAAGCCGGTGGGAGAAGTTTGGGACGAAATGTTTTTACGACCGGATTATCTGACGCTGGCCCGAGAAGTAGCCCGAGAAAATGTCACTTCGCTTGAGAAAATCTTGAGTCTTATGATTCCTGAAAAGTTTTTCTTGAAAAAAAATCCAGAGAAGAGAGAGATACTCTACACCTTAAATATAAAGGCTAACATAGAAAGTGTAACAGGCGGAAAGCAACGTGAAGTTATTGAGGCACTAAAAGCAGAGGGATGCTCGGTCCTGAATCATGAAAAATTAAAAAGTATTGCATCCACGCAAACCATTACGTCGCTCGTGAAGAAAAATATTTTGACCCAAGAAGTGGGAAAGATTATTAGTTCGTTTCGTTCTGATCAGCGGACACGGCCGAGTTTTGACCTGAAAGATTTGCAACAAAAAGCGCTGGATCAGATAGAGGCTTCTCGTGTCCCGGTGCTTTTGCGAGGGGTCACCGGAAGTGGGAAAACAGAGATTTATAAAAAATTAGCCGATAAAGTTTTGGCCGAAGACGCGAGTGCTCAGGTATTGATGCTCGTACCTGAGATTGCATTGACGCCACAATTAGTGGCCGAGTTTGCAGGTATGTTTGGCGATCAGTTGGCGGTCTGGCACTCAAAGCTTTCGGAAGGCGACAAGGTGCAGGAGTGGGCCAAGATCAGGTCTGGGCAGGCACGAGTATTGATTGGAGCCCGGTCCGGAGTATTTGTGCCGTTAGCCAATCCCAAGCTTATCATCCTCGATGAGGAGCATGAATGGACCTATAAAAATGAATTTGCACCACGATTTTGGGCGCATGATATCGCAGAAAACTTAGCGCAGAAATTTAAAGCCAAACTGGTCTTGGGCAGTGCGACACCGCGCCTAGAAAGCTTTGTGAAGGCCGAAGATGGGGCGTGGACACGAGTAGATTTAGATACGCGTGTGCACGAGACCTTGCTTCCAGAAATTTTTCTGGTGGATCTGAAACAAGAAATAAAAAAAGGAAATGCTTCACCGATTTCAGAGCCTCTTTTAGAACGCATTCAGGAAACACTGGTTCAAAAAAAGCAGGCGATGTTATTTCTGAACAAGAGAGGGTTTTCTGGATCGACAATGTGTCGATCCTGCGGACAAAACTTTGAATGTCCGCACTGTAGTCATCCAATGAAGATGCATCAGAACTTCAAAACGAGAAAATTTATCTGTCATGTGTGTGGTCATCTCGAGCGATTTCCTGATAAATGTCCGGGATGTGATACCTCGAATTTTCAATTCAAAGGGTGGGGGACTCAGCAGGTAGAGCAGTATCTGCAAGAAATTTTGCCCGGCATAAGAACCCTGAGAGCCGATGCGGATGCCATCACCGGAAAGCATGACTTTGATCAGATGATGCAAAAATTTCATGACTATGAGGCGGACATCCTGCTCGGGACCCAGATGATTGCCAAAGGGCTTGATTTTGATCGAGTGGACTTGGTGGGCGTGCTTCTCGCGGACGTAGGCTTGGGATTACCCGACTTCCGTGCCGAAGAGCGCGTGTTTCAACTGCTCACCCAAGTTTCGGGACGGGCTGGGAGAAGGAAGAGACAAGGCGAAATCGTCATTCAGACGTTTAAGCCCGATGAAAAAATATTTGATTACGTCCGAAAGCACGACAGTCTTGGGTTTTTGGAATGGCAAAAGGGATTGAGAAAATCTTCGCACCAGCCGCCGTTTTCAAGTTTTGCCAAAGTTACTTTTTCTGAGGTTGATAAAACCGCCGGATTAAAAAGCGCGCAAGATTGGTACAAAAAAGTAAAAAATGTAGATAAAAATTGGGATATATTTCTGGCCCCAGCTTTCTTCCCGCGTTCGCATGGGAAATATCATTTTCATGTATTGCTCAGAGCGCCTTCTCGTCAGGACTTAATAGAATTCTTTGCTACTCACGGCATTCCAGAAGGAGGAAAGGTGGATATATCTCCAGCGAGCTTGTTGTGATGGAAAGGTGGCCGACCCCATTTTACTCATTTTACTTCAAAAATTGCAATCACTGGTGATATGTGTTATTATGTATAAATGGAAACAGCAAGAACCGGACCCGATGACCAGAATACAGAGGTGCTTCAGACGCATGTTTTTACGGCAGGAGAGGGAGAAGAAGACGTCTCTGCTGAGCAGACTCCTTATGGAAAATTCGTGGCAGGTTTGCAATGGAGCATCAATCAGTTTCGAGAGGAAGCCGCTGATGAGTTCGAAGATATGGATTTGAATGACCCAAATAATATAAGTGGCGCTTATCTCCTAGCGTATGAAAAAGCTCTTGATGGAGTACGAAGAGGTGATTATAAAGATGGTATGGCCTGCATTCTTTGTGCGGTAAACAGTGAAGAAGATGCGGGCATGGTTTATGATGATGTTCTTACGCCTACTGAGGCGGAAGAGATATATTTTGAGATGGGTAGAAACAAGTTCCCAGAGCTTCGAACTGCAAATTTTGATGACATATGTACCTTGTGGGAAGAAGTAGGAATAAGTCCAGTTCCAGAAGAACTTATTCCGCCACAAAGTCATAATACAAAAATATCGCTTCCGATCTTAAGATCAGAGTTGTACTCAATGATGAATCGGACAGCGAATCTGGTGACGGGATCGACCGGAAAAGTAGGGATAAAGTTATGTTACGCAATGATGTCACTGGAAAGACGGTTATCAGAATCGGTTGGGAAAATTTCGTCTCCTGAAATGACTATGCGAGAACGATTCGCAATAGATTGTGCGAAGAAAACTTTGGGATAAAAATGAAAAATGGGGTCAGCCACCTTTTTTAGGTCTTCCTACGTTTCGCAGAGTTGATGTGAGATTGAATTTTTTGGCAGTGCGAGTGATCCAATCATCCTTTCCATAAGGATTTCCTTTTTTAATAGCATTTTTAATCTTTGCTTCTTCTTGTTGTGTTTGTGGTTCATTTAAAAAGGAAATGTAGTTCATGGGTGGATCTGAAATCCAGGGAGAAAGAATCTTTTTTTGATGAGGGGTTCCATTCATTCTACGCCAAATACTTGACCATCTCCAGTCCTCAGCGTTTGTAACGAGATTCGCCTTTTTCGCATTTCTTTCAATATATCGAACAAGTATTAAGAAGTAATGATTATCTTGGCAGATAAATGATTTATACCTTCCTTGGTAAAGATGACCTTCTCCGGTGGTGCCTTTTTTGCTGTGCCATTTTCGGGTATGAGTATTTGTTAACCAACTCATGAACTTTGCAAGGTCTCCATCTTTTTTTGTTTCAAGAAGCATGTGCCAGTGGTTTGGCATAATGCAATAAGAATATAGTTTTACAGAGTATTTTTCTATGGACTGTTCTAGTAATTGTTCGAATAACGAATAATCGTTTTCATTATCAAATATCGGAACTCTTGCGTTGGCCCTATTGAGTACGTGATAAATTTGTCCTCCAATGTCGGTGCGCAGACTTCGTGCCATTTTTCACACTTTTTTAAATCTAAAAAGGAAGGAGTTTTGGAGAGGGAGGATATCTTCGTTTTAAGAAAAACGATACTTAGTGTCAAAGATTTAATTTAGATTTAATGTTGTTTAAAAAAGGTGGCTGACCCCATTTTCTCTGATATTTGACGAAATAACAAAAAAGAGTAAAAAAGAGCAAAAGATGTTAGAGCATTTCGATATACCAGATTCAACGGTGTCTTGTTCTGAAGATTCAGAGGGGACAAAGTTCGGGAAGGTTTGGCAGAATTATTTCGCCGGACTGGTGCTTTTGTTGGCGCTAAATACAGAGGCTCAAAATAGAGACGAAGCTTCTCATAAAGCCGTAAAAAATCCTCAATCAGAAGAAGTCTCGGCCCAAAGTCTAGAGCTTCCCTGGCCGCAAGAACTCACGCTTCGTGCGCAGTGTTCAGAAGAAGGTCATTGGGCCTTTATTGTTTTTTCCAAAGATTGGGATGCAGATCAAATTATGGCTCTGAGAAAAAAAATAAACGGTCTCTTTGATAATCAGTTTATTGAAGTGTTTCAAAAAAAAGAATTTATAATAGTAGCCGAACAAACGAATCAGGGGAGCACCAGTTATAAAATGCTAATGTATGGGCCAATGGGAGATAGAAAGCCTTTTACCAAGCATGAAATCGTTTACATGCATGATATTTTAACGTGCATTATGTTGCAGTGTAAAAATGAAGCGGCGGTTCTTCCTACCATTCCAGTCGATCCATCAGTACCGAGGTCAACGTCACCAGATTCAAACAATCCAGAGAGCCCTTCAAAGGAATCCTCTGAGCCAGATGTGAAACCTACCAAGCCTTCGCCGAATCCAGAGCCGCCGAAGAAGCATCGTCGGCGAAATCACTTTCGGTCTCAAGGGGTTAAAGTGGCTTGACATTAATTCAAAACAGTCTATAATAAAAAAATGAATTCAGAACCAATCGACTTCGCGAACAATGAGAGTACCGAGAACGATTTATTTCGGGATATTTATCCGTCAAGATCATCGGATGAAAAGGCCGTGGAAGAAGAACCGATTCCTTTTGGGACGCTTCACTCAGAAGTATTGCAATTGGTTCAGCAGGAAATGAAAGCGGGGGGAATCGATAGATTAAAAGATTCAATAAGAGAGAGTCTCGCTCTGAAAGAGAATAACCCACAGAAAGTACGTCTGATTTATACCCTTTCTCGTTTACGAGTATTACGAAAGGAAGGAGCCTTTTGGGAGGAACAGATGAAAGTGCTTCTTGAGGACGCCTTTAAAGAGTTGCCGGAAGGGGATCCATTAAGAGCTTATTTCCAATCGATACAGGCTCTTGTTGTAAATTCTCGAGATGCTCTGGTGGCCTTAGATATTTTGAAAGAGACTTCAGAAGAGCCGGTGCAATACAAGTTCCTGTACTCAGACAGTTCTCAGTAGACCTTGTTAAACGCTCTCTTTACCACTCTCGTCGATCCGTCAGCGCCTGAGTCAACGTCCCCACATCTAGATAATCCAGATCACCGCCTAAAGGAATCCCTCGGGCCAGCCGCGAAACCTGCCAAGTCTTCGTAGAATCTAAAGCCTCAGGAGAAGTAGCCTCGTCGGCAAGGGGGTGAGGGAGCTTCTCAAATGCAGCGCGCAAAAACAGCGCGGTCGCTTCCCCCTCAGTGCTACCTGGCAGGGCGAGGATAATTTCTTCTATCTCCGGTGTTTTTTGGAGTCTTTCCAGAAGATATCCAATACGAAGATCTTCGGGTTTTATTTTTTGAAGTGGGCTGATGACGCCGTGGAGTACATGATACTGGCCCCGAAACTGATGCGTTCTTTCAAGGGCTATTATGTCGGTGGGACTTTCGACAATACAGATCTGTCGTTGGTTTCGTTGTGAATCCTGGCAGAGGGGACACAGGGCTTCTTCACTGTAAAAACAGCACTGATCACACTCTTGAATATTTTCTTTGAGGCCCGCAAGAGAATCTCCGATTCTTTTTTCCAGGCCACTTTCATTTTTCAAAAGCGTGAAAATAAGTCGTTCCGCACTCCGAGTCCCGATACCAGGAAGGTCGGAGAGGGATTCAATAGCGTTCTGTATAGCTTTAGGAAGGTGAGACATAGTTTAGTGAGGGTATTATTGAGCGTTCTTAAATAATCGTCAATATTCCTTACTTTTTCTCTCCCAAACTTTTGACATTCCCTCTTAACTCCTTAAAATCCGCAGGAAATAGTTTCTAATCTACTTTTGCACATGCAAAAAATCTACGAAAACATAACCTCGATTGCCGGACCTATTCTTTTGGTCGAAGGAGTGGAAGGTATTAAGTACGAAGAGTTGGTTGAGATTCAAGTTCCAAACGAAAAATCCCGAATGGGAAAGGTGTTGGAAGCCGATGGTGACCGAGCTTTGGTTCAGATGTTTGAGTCGCCACAAGGATTGGCAACAAAGGGCCTTAAAGCAAAGTTCTTGGGAAAAATCGCGACACTTGGTGTTTCAACAGATCTTTTGGGACGTGTTTTGAATGGATCAGGAAAACCTCTCGACGGAGGCCCTGAAATTGTTCCAGAAAAAATTATCGATATTTCAGGAGCACCGATCAATCCTTACTCACGAACCTTTCCTTCAGATTTTATCCAAACAGGAATTTCATCCTTGGATGTGATGAACACGTTGGTTCGAGGACAGAAGCTTCCAGTGTTTTCTGGATCAGGCTTGCCTCATGCAGAACTCGCAACACAGATCGCCCGTCAGGCAAAAGTGAATGATGGCTCAGAATTTGCCGTGGTTTTCGGAGCGATGGGAGTGACCTTTGAGGAAGCGATGTACTTTCAACGAGAATTTGAACGAACCGGTGCCATTGAGAAAGCAACGCTTTTCTTGAACACGGCGGCCGATCCAGTAATCGAACGTATCGCGGTTCCACGAATGGCGCTGTCTTACGCTGAATACTTGGCCTTTGAAAAAGACATGCATGTGTTGGTGGTTCTTACGGACATGACAAACTATGCTGAGGCGTTACGAGAAGTATCAGCCGCGCGAAAAGAAGTTCCGGGACGACGAGGATATCCAGGATACCTCTACACGGATCTTTCGACGATCTACGAACGAGCGGGACGAATCAAAACGGCCAAAGGTTCCGTGACACAAATGCCGATTCTTTCGATGCCAGAAGATGACATAACCCATCCAATTCCCGATCTAACCGGATATATTACAGAAGGACAGTTTGTGTTGGACCGAGGACTTCATCAGAAAAAAATCTCACCTCCGGTAGACGTGTTGAAATCTCTTTCTCGTTTGGCAGGAGCTGGAATGGGAGAAGGAAAAACTCGAGACGAACATTCTAAATTGAAAGATCAGCTCTTTGCGTGTTACGCACGAGGAAAAGATGTCCGTGAGTTGGCAGTGGTATTGGGAGAAAGTTCGCTTTCTGACATTGATAAGATCTATCTTAAATTTGCCGATAATTTTGAAAAAGAATTTATTGGTCAGGGATATGATGTGGAACGAACGATTATTGAATCACTCGACCTCGGTTGGGAGCTTCTTGGGCCTTTTCCAGACAACGAACTCAAACGTGTAAAACAAGACGTGATCGAAGAGTATCATCCACGATATAAGAAAAAGAGTTAATCTCTTATCTCTTTTATGATAAACAATTTAAGGCGGGAGGTGCATTGCAATGCACCTCCCTTTTTGTTACAGTCGGCGCACATGATTTTGATTCTCTCAGCTAATTTTTATACAGATATTACAGACGCTTTAGAAGCCGCTGTAAAAGAAGTATTAGAGGCGGCAGGGGAGTCTTATCAACTGTATCATGTGCCAGGAGCGGTAGAGCTTCCGGTGGCAGCACAACATTTTATAAAAGAAAAAAGACCCGAAGCCGTTATTACTCTCGGCTGTGTGATTCAGGGAGAGACGGATCACTATGATTATGTTTTAAAAAGCTGCACCGATGGACTGACCCGCGTTGCGTTAGATGAATCTATTCCTGTGATTCAAGGCGTTTTAGCCTGTAAAAATAAATCCCAAGCGGAAGATCGAAAAACAACAAAGGGAACAGAGTTTGCTCAAACAGCGTTAGCTATGAAAAAATTACTCGCATGAAAGAGGTTTTAGAAGCTTTCGCAGCCGGAGAATTTGTTCTGGTGTATGACGAACATCGTGAGTGCGAAGGGGACTTTTTTGTATTAGCCGAACATATTACGCCAGAAAAAGTACATTTTTTGCAATTAGTCGCACGTGGCATGATTTGTATTGCCTGTTCACCAGAAATTCTACAAAAGCTTGAGATTCCTCTCATGGTAGAAGCCAATGAAAATCCTCACGGAACGAATTTTTGTGTATCACTGGATGCTAAGTCGGGAGTAACAACCGGTGTTTCAGCGTCAGATAGAGCCAGAGCTATAAAAATATTGGCGGACCCTCAATCAACACGCAAAGATTTTGTGATCCCCGGTCATACTTTTCCTTTACGAGCTGAAACAGATTATACCAAACGCTTTGGACACACCGAAGCCGCTCTAAAATTAGCAAAGAAAACAGAAAATTATCCTGTGATTGTCATCTGTGAAATTTTGAATGAAGTGGGAGAGAAGGCGAATCAAGAAGAACTTCAAAAAATGAGTAAAGATTTTGAGATTCCCATGGTAACATTGGAACAGCTGAAAAAATGAAATATATTTTGTGCCTTTTGATCTTTTGTACCTCGTCCGTCTTTGCGGCCGATGTTACGAGTTATGAATTACCCGAAGTTCAGATCCAGCCCCTCGGGAATGGATCGCATATCAAAGTCGGTCGGTTTACAGAGATCGGACGGTTTCGTTTACGAAATCCGAGCAGAAACACCGTTTCTGTTCGTTCATTGCGTCTCAAGAATTACGGAAAATCAAATTTGGAAAAAAGTCTAAATAGAGCGGGTGTCTATGCCAATGGAGCTCAGGTTTCTTCTGGGTATCAAGCAGCAGGAAGAACAATAACGTTTACCTTTGACGATGGCATGACGGGCGGATTGCAGCTTCGTGGAGGGGATTCGGTGATTCTTTCTGTTCAATCTGAAGTCGCCTATGCGCGAACAGGAGACAGTATTCAGTTGGGACTGCGTTACAAAGATGATCTTGAAGTGGTGACTCGATCAGGATTTGTATTGCCGGTAGCGGAGACTTTCAAACTTCAAAAGCACACACTTAATTCAGGAAGCCTTTATTTTCATGCGCCAGAGTATAGTGGTTATCGTCGATTTCGTACGAGCAAGAGACCTTCTATCGGGCGTTTTTATGAAAAAGTAAAAAAGCCAAAGAAAACACCGCTTCGAAGTCGGAAGTCTTTCCAGAATCGGTATTATCGCTGACACACGGAAGGTTGTGGGGCAAGAATGCCCGTAATAGCCCTTGCTGTATCTTCTTGAAGTTCGATGGTTTGAAGTTGTCGGTGTTTTCGAAGGAGAAAGTGCTGCATGGGATGACGCCATCGCATGTGTTTTGTTATTTCTGATTGAAGTTGTGCCAGGGAAATAAAGGGGGCGTTGGAAATTTCTGCCATTCGGCCAGTATTTGAATGTTCTCGGGCTCTCCGAAAATATTGGCCTCCCTCGCAGCGAACATAGGAAACATTCGCAAGGCTTAATGATTCAAGAAAGGTGAAAATTTCCACGTTAATATTAAGTGAAATGATGGGATAGGTGTTCAAAAAATCACGAATTCTCGATTGGGACAAAACTTCGGAGAGGCCCCGTGTATTATGCTGTAATATTTCAGTATTATTTTGGCTATCTCCCCAGTCAATGTTGAGGGTTCCTGGCCCATAGACCCGATCAAACTCAGATTGAAGCGCTTCTAAAAAAGCATGTTGTTCAGGACTGACAAGTTCTTGGGACACTTCCTTCACAAGGCGTATCGTTTGTTCTAAATGCTGAGACTTAAGAGGAAGATCTTCCATGAAAAAACTAAAAAATCAGGACGAAGTTAATGATTTTCATTACTTTGTCAAGGATTCTTATCGTCCGGCCTGAACATCACGAGAAAGTTCGATGATTTTTCCCCAGATTTCTAAGAGTTTTTCATCATCATATTCAGTATTTTTGAATTTTTCTTTGAGTCGTTGGAAGAGCTGAACTTCTCGTTGGGGATCTTTGATTTCTTTGCCCGTTTCTTTCTTTATCTTTGATATTTTTTTGGCGGCATGGAGTCGTTTTTCCAAAAGAATAAAAATACCATCATCAATCGCGTCAATTTCTGCACGATGAGTATCTAAATCTTGATGATTTGGAGATAGATTGGAAGCGAAATCAGAAGTATTCATCAGAGAAGAGTATAAAGGGTTCAGTCAGAGACTTCAATCTTGAAATTATGAGGCGCTACGGCGATGACAAATTCGCCTTTGACGGGATTCGATTCGAAATGTTCAGTCGCTTGTTGGACCGTGCCTCGAAAAATTTCTTCGTACATTTTAGTCAGCTCGCGGCCCACAACGATAACGCGTTCATCACCAAGATATTCTTTTAGTTCTCCCAGTAATTTTTCAAATCGATGCACAGACTCATAAAAAAGATGCGTTATATCAGCGTTTTCCAGACTTTTAAGGATGGTCTGTCTACCTTTTTTGTGGGGAAGAAATCCATGGAAATGAAATTCGTGCACCGGAATGCCGGCCACAGATATCAAAGCCGTCAAAGCCGAAGCGCCGGGAATAGGCGTGACAGTGATTCCTGACTCAGCGGCGAGTTTGACCAGCGTGTATCCCGGATCAGAAATGCATGGCGTGCCGGCATCAGAGACATAGGCGGCTGATTTCCCAGTATTTATTTCGTCGATCAGTGTCTTTGCTTTTGCCGGAGAACTCTGCGCGTGAAAAGACTTCATCGGCGTAGTAATTTCATATTTTTTTAATAAAATCCCGGTATGTCGGGTATCTTCGGCAATGATAAAATCTACGTCTTTGAGCGTTTCAACCCCTCGAAAAGTTATATCTGACAGATTTCCGATAGGCGTGGCAACCAAAAATAATTGCTTCATAACAGAGTCACTCTAAAATATTTTTGGTTTATTAACAACATATAACAATGCAAAAAGTTGTTTGGTCTTCGAAATGGGTCTTTATTTTGGCGGCGATTGGGGCGGCCGCAGGTTTGGGAAACCTCTGGCGTTTTCCGTACATGGTCTATGAAAATGGGGGAGGAGCCTTTCTTTTTGCCTATCTTTTGATTCTTTTGGTGATTGGGATTCCCTTGGTCATGATGGAAGTTGCCTTTGGTCAAAAATCCCAAACAGAAGTCGTCGAAGCCTTTGGTCGCGTGGGGAAATGGTTCGGACGTTTTGTCGGCTGGTTTCTTATTGCCATGCTCTGTGCTTTGGCTGGATACTATGCAGTCATTCTGGGGTGGGGATTTGATTTTCTTTATCTCAGCCCGAGTTTAGCCTGGGGCGCAGATGCGCAGAACTATTTTCACCAAAATGTACTCCATCTCACAGAAGATGGATCGGTTTGGGGTGGTTTTTCAAAGCCGGTTTTGTATGGATTGGTAGCGGCTTATTTGGCCGTTTATTTTTCTATTTTCAAAGGCCTTAAATCCGTAGGCGCCGTAGTCAAATGGACCGTTCCATTGCCCTTTCTTCTTCTCGCTATTTTGCTCGTGAACACGATGTCATTAGAAGGCGCACGTGAGGGATTTGCCTATTTCTTTATTCCGGAATGGGGGAAGTTGACGGAAGTAAAAGTCTGGCGTGATGCACTTTCACAAGCCTTCTTTTCTATGAATATTGGATTTGCGCTGACAGTTCTCTATGCCAGCTTTAATAAACAAAAAACCAATATCGTGCAATCAGCACTTTGGATTGCCTTGGGCGATGTGGCCGTGAGTGTCGTGGCAGGATTTGCTATGTTTGGGACGCTTGGCTGGATGTCGGTCAATCAAGGAATACCCATCGAAGAAGTCGTACAATCCGGCGTAACACTGGCTTTCGTGACCTTCCCAACGGCCTTGGCCTTGCTCCCTTTTGGAGCTAAATTCTTTGCGGTAATCTTCTTCTTGGCAATTTTGACGCTGGGAATTGATTCTATGTTTGCCGTATTGGAAACAATCTCTGCCTCTATAAAACGTCAGTTTCGGTGGTTTGGAAAATTCAAAAACGAAGTATCCATTGGTATTATTTGTGCCATTTTCTTCTGCTGGTCGTTGGCTTTTGCCGGAGGCAACGGTCTGTATCGGCTTGATATTATTGATCATTTCTTTTTCACGAAGACCTTTTATTTTGCGGCGGTGGCTCAATTAATAATGATTGGATGGTTATTGCCAGTTGATGATCTTCGTCAATACATCAATACCACGTCAAAATTTCAGTTAGGTCGATGGTTTAATGCTCTCATAAAATTCTTTGCGCCAGCCGTTTTAATATTCTTGTACATTTCAACGCTGGGCGAAAACGGAGAAGGGAACTACGGAGGCTATTCCGATGAAATGATTTTCTCTTGGGGTATTTTGCCCGTGGTTATTGCGGTTACGGTGAGTTTTCTCCTGGCTTTCCGGTCGGTACCCAAGGAAAAGTAAATCCTTGAAAATCCTCTCCAGATATGGTACAATGAGGAGATGGACTCAAATTTTGACTTCGATCTCAAGCCACGGCGTCCTCTGTGGAAAGAATTACTTGTTTTTACCGTGACGGTAATGGGCTTTTGGGGAACCTCTCATGTAGTGCTTAATTATGGAGCCTATGAGCAGATCGTGACCTACAAAGCCGAGAATTTGGCAGCTTCTTTGATAGGGGCATCAGAAGTATCAGCGGCACAGATTCGTCCGATTCCAGCGCAGAGATTACGACCCGTAAAGAAAAAAAGAGCAAAAGAAGCCTTTCGACGTCGAACTCTTAAGCCGCGTAATAATGCTCAAACATTGATCTCGAATATGGAGGTCTACCCATCAGATAACCGAATTTATATTCCACGGATTGATAAAAATGTGCCATTAGTATCGGTTCCTCAGCATAAAAATTGGGAAAATCTAGAAAATAATATTCAATCAGGGCTTCAAAAAGGAGTTGTGGTGCACCCGGTATCTCGGGATCCAGGCGATTTCGGAAATTTCTTTGTGACCGGACATTCCTCGTATTACGCGTGGGATAAAGGAAAATTCAAGGATGTATTTGCCCTGCTTCATGAAGTTGACCCGGGTGACACGGTCGAAGTGTACTGGGAAGGCAAAAAATATGTGTATCTCATGCGGGAAGAAAAAGTTGTCTCCCCCACAGAAATATCCGTGCTCAATCAGCCAAAAAACAAATCCATTATAACCCTTATGACGTGTACACCGGTGGGAACCAATAAAAACAGACTTATTCTGAGAGGGGAATTAATAAGTTCATAGGTTTTTTCGTATTTTAAGTTTCTCGTCTTCCATTCTTTTGTTATGATTTGTCTGATGACAAACATTCAATCGGTTTTCGGCTATGAGATTCTTGATTCTAGAGGGAATCCAACAGTAGAGGTGCAAATGTCTGACGGGACGCATACGGTGAGGGCGGCTGTGCCATCAGGAGCTTCGACAGGTATTCATGAGGCGTTAGAATTGCGAGATGGGGATAAGAAGCGTTATCTGGGGAAAGGCGTGCTGAAAGCCATAGCAAACATTAATGATGTGATTGCTCAGTCTGTCGTGGGACAAAATCCATCGGATCAAAAATCACTGGACCAGAGGATGCTTGATTTAGACGGGACGGAAAATAAATCCAAGCTGGGCGCGAATGCCATTTTGGGTGTATCTCTTGCCGCGGCACGATTGGCTTCGGTACAGCAAGGTTTGCCACTTTTTAAACATCTTCAAAATCTTTTTGGAAGTGATCAGGTGTCTTTGCCACGACCGATGATGAATGTATTAAATGGGGGGGCACACGCGGATTCAGGTTTAGCCATTCAGGAATTTATGATTTTTCCAAAACTTGCTGATTTTTCCCATAATCTTCAGGCGGGATCTGAAATTTTTCACACGCTCAAAAAACTTCTCAAGGCCGAAGGCCATTCTGTCGGAGTGGGGGATGAAGGGGGATTTGCGCCACGGATTGCGACGGTAAAAGAAGCCTTTGGGTTTATCGTTAAAGCCATTGATGAGGCTGGGTATACCGGACAGGTAGAACTGGCTACGGATGCGGCAGCTTCTGAGTTTTATGAAGACGGAAAATATTTCATCGATGGAAAACATCTTACCTCGAGTGAACTGACGGATCTTTACGCAGAACTTATTGAAACCTATCCGTTGGTTTCTATCGAAGATTCACATCATGAAGATGATTTTGCAGGATTCCAGCAGATGCAGGAACGCTTTGGGGATCAGTTACAGTTAGTGGGGGATGACCTCCTCGTGACGAACAAAAAACGACTCCAGCAAGCCATTGATGATCAGTGGTGTAACTCTATTTTAATCAAAGTAAACCAGATTGGATCTTTAACAGAAACGTTTGAAACGTTAGCGCTTGCCAAGAAAAATAATTTTACAACCGTTATTTCACACCGATCCGGAGAAACCTGCGATACGTTTATCGCTGATTTAGCGGTCGGGGTGAATGCCGGACAGATTAAAACAGGATCACTTTCTCGATCTGATCGAGTCGGAAAATACAATCAGTTGTTGCGCATTGCCCAGAGTTTGTAGGACAATGTTTCTATTTATGCGGCCATGGGCAATTTTTTGGTCGCGCTGACATTTTTTAATTTCATCAACTCTTCCGTGGCGAGCAGGATAAACTTATCCGGCGTGCGGGAGTTTGGACCATTCGTATTCCAGTCGAGGGAAAACCCTCCGGCGAGCGTGGCGAGCTCATAGCCTGATTCTTTATAGCGCGTGAGATATTTGAGGCCTTCATGCGCTCGTGAAAAAGTAAGATTACTTCCGCGTTGGACATCCAACCATCGAAAACGAACCCCTTGAACACGTTCTTGTTTGGGCATATTTGTATCACTGGCATTAAATTTTTTGTAGGTTTTATAAAATCCTTTTTCTTCCAACCATTTGACTCTATTTTTAACACCTTCGTCCCCCCAAAACTTAGGATCATCTTTCGGTATTCCGAGACGTTCGCACATTTCTTTTACCTTTTCAGCATGTTCAATACAGCCTTCAAGAAACATAACTTTAGTGGCTTTTTCTAGGGAATTTTCAGCTTTATTGTCCAGAGAAACATCTCGTTGTTTATCTGATTCTTGCTTGCGTTCCATATCTTTATGAATCGAGTCGAGTTCTCTCTGAGCTCGAAAAACATTGTATTGAACCAGTCGTTCCGCACTCGACTTAGCCGATTTTAGATCGCCTTGTCGTCGGAATTCTTGAATTTCTTCCAAGAGTTGAAGGCTCTGTTGTTGGGGATCGGTGGCAGCATTGTGGAGAATGTTGTTTTTAAAATCTCCCTGCTGGAGATACTCAAGTTTGGCCTTAAGTTTTTTTTGCTGATCGGGATTTTTAGTCGCTTTGAGTTTTTGTTCGAGCTGCTCAATAGTACGAATCTGGAGGGACAATTTTATAGAAAAATGCATTTGGTTGAGATCGGAAAGAACCGAATTTCCAAAGTGATTCTGGAGAGATTTAAGTTCTGATTGGGCGGTTTTGAGAGACCCAGAAAGATAGAGAGCTTGTATATGTTCAAATTGTTTTTGTGCTTGGTTTTGGCGAGATATTTGTTCTTCATGCAGTTGTGCGAGGGCTGAAACTAAAAGGGCTGGATTATCGGAAGAAAGCGCCTTGAGGTCCGTTTTTTTTTGACGGACTTCTTGGGAAGTGAAAAACTGAGAACAAAGTCTTTCGGCATCTTGTAAGATGCCTTTTTTTATTTTTTTTGAAAAGGCCTTGAGATGATCCGAGGATTTTTCCAAGGAAAAGGTGCGACGAACAGAAAATTCAAAAGCTTCGGTAAAGGCCGGGAATAATTGCGGAGAAAGTTTGGAAGCTTTCTGCCAAAAATCATCATTAAATATTTTTTCAGCGTCGACAAAAAGTTTCTTATCCAAAATGTGAAGGACACGAAAATCGACATCCGAGGTCGCAAGGGTTCGCCGAACAAAAGACTGAAGATTGTTTTGTTGGTGACGAAAGAGTTGAACCGTAGCATGAACCTGTTGTAATTGTTCTCGTTTTATTTCACGGTTTCGTCCGTTTCCAGAAGAAGGATTAATAATCTGCTCATCAATAAATTTATGAAGGATTTCTCGTTTTCCCGTCGGGACATTCTGAATAATTTCAGCACGAATTTCCCCTAATTGATTATAGAGATCATATTTGTCTCGTAATTCCGTGGGGTCGGCCCCGGCGAAGATTCTTTGTCGCGCGTCTTGGTAGGCCCAAGACTTATTTTCATCATTGAGATACCCAAGCCCTTGAATATACATATTCAGAATGCCCAGAGCCTCTTCTTGATCCTGAGCATCAATAGGCAGCGGGGCGTCGAGTTCATGACCAAAGTCAACATCCTTCATGGATCCCGAGTATGCGATGGGCTGTAAAAAACGTCAATGAAAAAAAGACGCCCTCTAAAAAGGTGGACGTGGCTCTGGAGAGAACCACGTCCTAAAGTAATCATTGTAACATCATTACACCCTTTTCTTGATCCCTCAGCCTTGGATCTTTTTCTGCTCGTCGAGCTCCCGCTCGGCGGCGGCCATTGCGGCCTCGAAGCGCTGTTTCCGATCGTCGAACTGCTTGCGCAGCTTATCCAGCGCCTCACGATCGAAGTCGTCTGCGTAACATGAGTTCTTCATGAGGGCAATGTCCTGGACCTGCTGGTGCAACTCCATGACTTCTTCACGAGGCGTTCCGTCGAAGAGCTCGAACAGGTCCTGCCGTCTTGCGTCGGGATGCTGCCGATGGGCCCAGCGTTCATACTCGTTGCTGACCTCGTAGATGATGCTGTCGTAGCTATCATTCGGCGACGAGAACAGAAGCGGCATGCCCGAGTAATACTTGCGGAGCATGTCGATCCGCTGATCGTGCCGTCCGTATTGCTCATCGCTGAGGTACGGACGAGTGATTTTGAGTGCGAGACGCGAGGCATCGCACCCATGGCCACTGTAGAAGGAATGGATCTCTCGCGAGAGTTCCGTTTTCTCCTTCATGAACTGTTTCCAGTTCCGATTCCAGTTGATGCCTCCGATGAGGAGGGCGAGGGCGGCGAGGGCGAAAGAGATTCTTACGAAAATCTTCATGGGATTGCTCCTTGTTTTGGGTGATGATGTTGTCAATGAACGCTTGTCTAAGAGTCATTGCCAACATCGAGGTTGAGAAGGACTACATTAGACACAGAAGTTATTATAACCGTTTTTCATATCTTGTCAAGTCTTTTGTGTTGAAGTTCTCCTGAATTCAGGTTTATCGGATACTTTTCATAAAAAAAGACACTCACCAGTGGAGTGTCTTTTTATGAAGCGATCTTTGTCTTTTATTACATCATCCCTCCCATGCCGCCCATACCTCCTGGCATTGCCGGAGCTGCGGGTTCATCTTTTGGGATGTTCGTTACGGCGACTTCCGTTGTGAGGAAGACACCCGAAATAGAGGCTGCGTTTTGTAGCGCGAGACGTGTTACTTTTTTTGGATCAATAATACCGGCCTTAACCATGTCTTTGACCACGCCTTCGGCGGCATCAAAACCATCGTGAACATTGTCGCTGCTGAGGACCTGATTGACGACGACAGATCCTTCAAATCCCGCATTTTCGGCGATCTGACGAATCGGTGCTTCGAGAGCCCGACGGACAATATCAACCCCGACTTGTTCTTCTTTGTTTGAAAGTTTGAGATTGAGCAACTTTTGAGCGGCTCGGAGCAGTGGCGTTCCTCCTCCTGCGACAACTCCTTCCGCACTGGCGGCTTTCGTTGCGAGAACCGCGTCTTCAATACGGTGTTTCTTTTCTTTGAGTTCGACCTCTGTGGCGGCACCGACTTTAATCACCGCGACACCGCCGCCAAGTTTGGCGCGTCGTTCAGCGAGTTTTTCTTTATCATACTCAGATTTACTGGCATCGATTCCTCGTTCAATTTCCGTAATGCGTGTGGCAATATTTGATTTATGCCCCGCACCATCGACGATTGTTGTGTGTTCTTTGGTCGAAATAACTTTTTTAGCATGCCCAAGGTCATCCAAGCTGGCGCTTTCAAGTTTTAGTCCGATTTCTTCTGAAATAACTTTCCCTCCGGTAAGGACGGCAAGATCCGCCAGCATTTCTTTGCGTCGATCTCCAAATCCAGGAGCTTTTACGGCCAAGACATTAAAGGTTCCCCGTAATTTATTAACGATTAAAGTCGCTAGGGCTTCAGAATCAACATCTTCAGCAATAATAACGAGGTTTTTATCCCCAGACTGAGCCACCTGTTCGAGAAGGGGCAGAATCTCTTGAATCGAAGAAATTTTCTTATCTGTGATAAGAATTTTTGCATTTTCTACGACAGAGCTCATGTCTTCAGGATTACTGACCATATAAGGAGAAAGATATCCATTATCAAACTGCATGCCTTCTACGACATCTTTTTCGAGGCCCATAGTCTGTCCTTCTTCTACCGTTACCACGCCATCAGATCCCACGGATTCAAAAACTTCAGCAATAATCTTTCCGACTTCGGGATTTTGCGCTGAAATCGTCGCTACTTGCTCAATTTTTTCATTCGAATCAATCGGTTCGGCCATTTGTTCAAGTTCGGCTACGACAAATTTTGTGGCTTTATCAATACCCGCTTGAATAGCAATAGGATTGGCGCCAGCCGCAACATTTTTGAGACCTTCGGTAATGATCGCATCAGCCAGGACCGTGGCGGTTGTCGTTCCGTCTCCGGCACCATCGTTGGTCTTGGTCGCGACTTCTTTGGCAAGTTTGGCGCCCATATTTGCATAGGGATCCTCAAAATCAATATCTTTAGCAATCGTCACTCCGTCATTCGTGACGGTAGGGGATCCATAACTTTTTTCCAAAATAACATTTCGTCCTTTTGGACCCATTGTTACGCGAACCGCATCGGCCAGTTGTTTGACCCCTGAGGCGATACGAGAACGAGCGTCGTCTCCAAATTGAATATCTTTAGACATATTTTTTATAATTAAAAAGTGAAATTAAAAGTTTATTTTTCAATCGCTAAAAGCGAATCAAGATTCAAAACATACAGTTCTTGTCCCTCAATTTTTATTTCTGTGGGGGCGTATTTCGTAAAGACCACGACATCGCCTTCTTTGACGTCAGGGGCATGAACGTTCCCTTGGTCATCTCTTTTTCCAG
This sequence comes from Patescibacteria group bacterium UBA4473, assembly GCA_002389285.1. GTDB lineage: Bacteria > Patescibacteriota > Gracilibacteria > UBA4473 > UBA4473 > UBA4473. The sequence goes on along the minus strand of DGOF01000001.1, from coordinate 44,995 downwards.
GACCAACGGAGATAATGGTTCCACGCATGGGTTTTTCTTTCGAAGCGGTATCCGGGATTACAATGCCTGAGGCAGTGGTAAGTTCTTCTTGGAGAGGGGAAACGATCACATTGTCACCGAGAGGCACGAGTTTTTTGGCCATGTTTTACAAGTGTTTAAAGAATAAGCTGGCGAATCTTAGCAGTCACGAGTCGAGAGTGCAAGAGAGGGCGGGGGCGTTGAGAGGAAAATACTGTTGATATTGATTGATTAATATGGTACAATAACAGGATGGATCTAGAAAAAATTGTCGCTTACGCTCTGAGTCAAAACGCGTCAGATATTCATATCTCGGCGGGAAAACCAGTATTCATACGCTCCAATGGGGCCTTGGTGCCCGTGGGCCAGAATCCATTGGCGCAAGAACATATAGAGCAATTGATTCAACAGTTACTCACACCACAGCAAATTGAGTTTTTAGAATCTCGTCGTCAGATGGATTTTGTGACTAAAACCAAAGCAGGACTTCGTCTTCGAGGCAATGTCTTTTTTCAAGAATTTGGTATGGCGGTGGTGTTTCGAATTATTCCGGATCAAATTGTTCCTTTTTCAAGTCTTCAGTTTCCGAACTTTGTGAATGATTATTTGATGCGTATCAAAAATGGTTTGGTATTAGTCGTTGGACCGACGGGAGAAGGAAAATCAACGACGATTGCTTCTATATTACAAGAGCGGGGGATTCAGTCGACCGAACACGTGATTACGGTGGAAGATCCGGTGGAATACCTTATTCCTTCTCAAAAAGGATTGGTACAGCAGCGAGAAGTGCGAAGAGATGTACACACCTTTAAAGATGGTATGAACGGAGCGTTGCGAGAAGATCCAGATGTTGTAATGGTGGGGGAAATGCGAGATTATGAAACCATCTCAACAACGCTGACAATGGCGGAAACGGGTCATCTTGTCTTTTCAACGTTGCATACCAACAATGGAACCCAGACAATTTCTCGTATTTTGGATATGGCCCCAGGAGATCAACAGGGACAGGTGCGAGCGCAATTGTCTTCCGTTCTCAAAATGATTATATCTCAAAGACTGGTTCCCACGGCCGACGGAAAGGGACGAGCCTTGGCGTATGAGATTTTGACGGTGAATTATGCGGTTCAAAATTATATTCGTCAGGATAAAGTCTTCCAGATTCCAAATGCCCTAGAAACCGATTCGAGTGGAAAGATGGTTCGTTTCGAGCAGAGTCTTTTGGGACTGGTCCTCAACCAGAAAATCAGTAAAGAGATGGCGCTTGCTTATGCAGAAAATCCAGAAAAACTTGAAAAATTGATGACAGATAACATGCGACAGTAGGAAGTTTTTGGAGATCAGGCCTGTTCAAGAAAAATGAAGAGCGTATAGTGAAGCTCGACTCCTTTTCGCTATGTCCAAACCTTTTGTAAATCTTCATACGCATTCTTTTTACTCTATACTAGAGGCTTCAAGTCGTCCCAAGGCGATTTTAGAAAAGGCTGAATCGTTAGGTCACCCTGCGGTGGCACTTACTGATACCGGGGTGGGTTATGGCCTGATTGATTTTTATGAAAATGCAGAAAAACAACCCAATGTAGAGCCGCTCTTGGGAGCTGAAATATTTGTCGCGAAAGACTCTCGATTTGAACGTCGGTCGGGAATAGATGGGAAAGAGGGATCCTTAGTACTCTTGGCCCAAAACGAAACAGGCTATACCAATCTTTTGAAAATTTTATCGAAAGCGTCACTCGAAGGATTCTATTATAAGCCACGAGTCGACTGGGATATTTTAAAAGAATACCACGAAGGTATTATTGTTTTAACGGGTTCCACAGGAGGATTAATAGGGAAAGCTTTGTTTGAGGAAGGGGCGGCCAAAGCGCTAGAAGTATGGGAGCATGTTCGGTCTGTTTTTGGAGAAAAACAGGTTTTTGCTGAGTGTGTATCCCGAAGCCATGAAGAGCAAAAAAATCTAAATCTCTTTTGGAAAGAGCACTGTGAAAGTAATAATTGGCCCTTTGTCATTACTTCTGATGCGCGTTATATCAATCCAGAGGATGAAGAAGCCGCGGATACACTCCTCTGTATTAGTCGGAATCAGCTGGTATCAGATCCATCTCGTCGTCGGTGGTCCGAGAAAAACTGGTTTAAAAGCTTTGATGAAATCTCGCAGGAATTAGCTTATTTAGGCGAAGCATTTTTGGAACAAGGCCGTCAGCAGACGATCGATATTGCAGAGACAGTAGACCTGAAGCTTGAGTTTGGAAAAAGCTTATTACCCCAGGTTGAGGTGGATCAGGATGAAACAGAGGCTTCACAGCTTCGTAAGAATTGCAGAAGAGGTATTGATAAACGCTATCCGGACAGAGATGCTGAACTTTCTCAGACGATTGATGAACGGCTCGATTACGAGCTTTCAGTGATTGGTAAGATGGGATTTGATGCCTACTTTTTGATTGTTGAAGACTTTATTCGTTTCGCGAAAGAAAATGGAATCGCCGTCGGGCCCGGACGTGGATCAGCTGCCGGATCAATTGTGGCATATTTGCTGGATATCACGACGGTCGATCCGATTAAATACGAACTCCTCTTTGAGAGGTTTCTCAATCCCGAACGGATCTCGATGCCCGATATCGATATCGATTTTTCGGATGAGCGACGGGAGGAGGTTTTGCGTTATGTGGTTGAAAAATACGGAGCAGAAAAAGTATCACGGGTCTGTACTTTTGGGACATTATCGGCGAAAGCAGCCCTCAAAGATGTCGGACGAGCGCATGGAGTGGCTTTTGGAGAAATGAATGCCCTCACGAAGCTTTTACCAAACAGGCCCGGTTTTAAGCTTGAGGAGGCGCTTAAAGTGGCTGATTTCAAAAAGTTATTAGAGGGGAATAGCGCCTTAAAAAAAGTTTTTAAAGTGGCGCAGCGACTTGAAGGCTGTGTGCGGCATGTGTCGGTGCATGCGTGTGCCGTTATTATCGGAAAAGATGAGCTATCCTTTAACAGTCCTCTTCAGTGGGCACCGGGAGCCGAAGAGATTAAGATTACACAATTTCCTTATCAACAACTGGAGCATTTAGGGTTGTTGAAAATGGATTTCTTGGGATTGCGAAACTTATCCATCATCGAAAAAGCGCAGGCCAATATTAAACAAACAACCGGAAAACATTTGGATTTAGAAAATATTCAAATGGATGATAAACCGACCTTTGAAATGATGGCCGAGGGGCAAACCACGGGGGTTTTTCAGTTTGAGTCGGCGGGAATGAGACGTTATTTGAGAGAGCTTAAGCCCACAGAATTTGAAGATTTAGTGGCGATGAATGCGCTCTATCGACCGGGGCCCATGGAGTACATCCCCGAATACATCAAAGGCAAACACAACCCAAAGAAAGTAAAGTATATGCATAAAGTGCTCGAGCCAATTTTGAGTAAAACCTATGGAATTGCGGTTTATCAAGAACAGGTCTTGAAGATTGCACAGGTCTTTGCCGGGTTTTCTTTGGGGGAAGCCGATATTTTGAGAAAGGCTATCGGAAAGAAAATTACTGCGATTTTGGATCAGCAGCGAGAACGATTTATTTCAGGGGCCGTGAAAAAAAGCTATGACGAAAAATTGGCTATCAAGATATTTGATGAAATTGTCGTACCGTTTTCCGGGTATGGATTCAACCGGTCTCACGCGGTGTGCTATGCGCGGATTGCCTATGAAACGGCCTATTTGAGAGCCAATTACCCAGAAGAGTTTATGGCAGCGATGATGACGATTGATCGGAACAATACCGATCGAATTGTCTTTGCGATGAACGAGTGTCATGACATGGAAATAGAAGTCCTTCCGCCGTCTATTAATCAGTCCGGTGCATACTTCACCATTATTCACGAGTCACAAGATCCCGATCAAGAATCATTAAATACAGAAGCAACGTCTCAAAAACAAATTCGATTTGGTCTCACGGCGATCAAGGGTATGGGGGAAGAAACCGTCGACCAGATTATTGCCGAACGAAAAGCAGAAGGCGCGTTTGAGTCATTACAAGATTTTGCGCAGCGCGTTCCCTCAAAGTTGGTGAATAAAAAAACCCTTGAGGCCCTTAGTTTTTCAGGCGCTTTTGATGCCTTTGGGGACCGAAAGGCCATCGTGGATAGTCTGGATGAGTTAGCAAAGTTTGCCAAAGAGCATCAAGAAAAAGCCGGTGCGGGGCAGATGGGACTTTTTGGAGGCGCTGATACAGAAGCGATTGGTTTTACCCTCAAAGATGCAGTAGCAACCAAAAAAGATATTCTGGCTTGGGAGCGAGAAAGTATGGGGCTTTTTGTATCCGATCATCCGCTTAAAGGCCTCCAGGCCTATTTTGAGAAATATGGAGCCTTGATCGGGAAGCTTTCGGAAGTGGAGGATAAAGGAGAAAAGCGAACGATCCATGGACTGGTGACCACGGTTCGGAAGATCATAACCCGTAATGGAAAAAATATGGCAATCTTAGTGGTTGAAGATACATCGGGAAAAATAGAAGTCGCTATCTTTCCGCAAACCTATGAAAAAATTTCTCAAAAAGCACTCAATGTAGATGCGTTTGTCCGAATCAGAGGAAAAGTAGATGAGCGAGATGGGGGACTGAATCTCATCGCGGATGAGATTAAAGTCGGGGACTTGGCCGAAGTCGAAAAAGGATTCAAGAGCGATCTCCAGAAAGAAGAATCTAAAGAAGAATCTTCTGTGCCAGCATTGCCATCATCTCCGCCTGAAAACATTTGGACGTTCGAAATTCCCGAGGGAACGACGAAATCACAGATTGATATCATCAAACAGATTCTCAAAGAAAACGAAACCTCTGACCTCACGGGTCATAAAGTTGATGTCTTATTACAGGGAAAAACCGTCCGCTTACCGTTTCGGGTGAAGAAGCATGATGCGATGGAGAAAGAGTTGGGAGAAGTCTTAGGCTGAAGGCTTCTCTTCTGGGGCTTTTGCAAATCGTTCTTGGGTAACTCGAACGGCGGCATTTTCTTCTCCAATGACGGTTGCTACGGCTGCAAGGATCGTTGTTATGTTGTCAAAAACAATAGAAAGCCGAGAATCCTCTTCACCGGTTTCATTTTGTGTATGAAGAATACCGCACTGACTTTTCTGCAAAGGGGTGGTTATATCTTTCGCTTTGAGAGAATTGGCTTTGTCTTCTTCTGATCGACACTCAACACCGGCCTCGGCGAGTTGTTGGGCCGTTTTTTGTGTCAGAACTAAGAGATCGTCGGTGACCGTTCCTCCTAAATTTACAATCGCTTCTTGAAGTGCTTCGACGGTTACGAGTCCGTTGGGTGATTCTTGCATGAGTCTTTTTTAGTGAGTTGACGGATTTTGTCAAGATTCTCAAGGTTCAGTTTGACCTTTTTGCCTTTCTTTCTATAATCTCTAAGAATTTAATAATCTTTATTTCTATGCTCACGGCTAAGACGACCACGACCAAAAAAGCCTCCACCAAAAAAGCAGCGGCTCCAAAGGCCAAAGCTTCTGCGAAGAAAGCAGCTCCGAAAGCAGTTGTTATCAAATCAAAGAAGGATGTAATCTCTGAATTTAAGACGCACGGTAAAGATACCGGATCAGCGCAGGTACAGGTAGCGATTTTAACCAATCGGATTGCACAGCTTGCAGAACATCTTAAAGATCATCCGAAAGACAAGCATTCACGAAGAGGACTTGTCGGAATGGTCGGAGATCGACGAAAAATGCTTCGTTATCTCCAGATCCACCAGCCAGAAACACACGGGACGGTGATCAAGAGCTTGGGACTCAGAAAATAAATTTTCACTCGGGGGTAACCCCGAGTTTTTCTTTTTTAGGGGGATTATTCTTTTTTTATTCTACGTATGAACGTCCAAACACACTCGGTTGAGATCGGAGGAAAAACAATGACTTTTGAAACCGGACGACTCGCGCTTCAAGCGCAAGGCGCCGTTTTAGTTACTTATGATGATATGTCGGTTCTTGGAACCGGTATGATGTCAAAAGGTGCGCGCGGTGGATGTGATTTTTTCCCATTAGTCGTTGATTTCGAAATGAAATACTACGCGAGCGGAAAGATCAAAGGATCACGATTTATGAAACGTGAAGGACGAGCCAGTGATCAAGCGATTCTTTGTGCACGAATGATTGATCGACCGATTCGACCGATGTTTCCGAAGAACACGCGAAACGAAGTGCAGATTATCTGTACGTTGCTCCAGACCGACGGTGAACGATCACCGGCTATGGTAGGACTCAATGCTTCGTCTATTGCTTGTCAGTTGGCAGGAATGCCGCTTGATGATGCAATTGGTGCGGTACGTGTAGGAATGAAAGAAGACGGAAGTCTTTATGTTGATCCTTCCTACGATGAAGCGGACAATGGACGACTTGATTTGTTGGTTGCCGGAACCGAAGACGCCATCACGATGGTTGAATCCGGTTCAGATCTTCTGACAAACGAAGAAATGATCAAGGCGCTTGAATTTGCTCACGCTGAGGTCAAAAAAATCTGTAAAGCTCAAAAAGAATTTGTCGGAAAGTTTGAAATTGAAAAGAAAGAACTGGTTCTCGCCGAAACGAATCCTTTGGCAGAAGAACTGGTAGCAAAAAATATCAGCGAAGCAGACTTTGCTTCTATTACCGGAACGACTAAGAAAGAAGTAAAAGGGCATATGCATGTACTCGAAGAAAAATTGTTAGCTGCCTGCGCAGAAAAAATCGAAAACGACGAAGTTTCAAAGAAAGATTTGATGTACTTCTTCGAAAAAGGATTCGACAAAGTAATGCGAGCGAAAGTCTTCGCCAAGCAAGAACGTCTGGATGGTCGAAAACCAGATGAGGTACGGCCCATTCATGTTGAAGTAGGTCTTTTTCCACGCGTACACGGATCAGCGCTCTTCCAGCGTGGAGAAACGCAAGCTTTGACGATGGCCACGGTCGGTGGACCGTCTGATGAAATGATCGTCGATAATGCAGAGCAAGGCGAATTCAGATCTCGCTACATGCATCACTACAATTTTCCTCCTTATTCCGTCGGGGAGATTCGAATGATGCGAGGACCCGGACGACGAGAAATCGGACACGGAACACTGGCTGAACGAGCCCTTGAACGAATGATCCCAACGAAAGAAGAAGATGATTTCCCTTATACACTCCGACTTGTCTCTGAGATTTTGACCTGTAACGGGTCGTCCTCAATGGCGGCGGTTTGTGGATCAACGCTTTCCCTCATGGACGCGGGGATCAAGATTAAGCGGCCTATCTCAGGAATCGCCATGGGATTGTTGATGAACAGCGCGGATGACTATCATATTTTGACAGACATTCAGGCGGCGGAAGATTTCGGTGGCGACATGGACTTCAAAGTCACGGGAGATGACAAGGGGATTACCGCCTTGCAGCTCGATATTAAAGTGAAAGGTTTGAAGATTGAACTGCTTGCTGAAGCCCTTGAAAAAGCTCAGACAGGACGTACGTTTATCCTCAACGAGATGCTCGAAGTAATCGAGGCACCACGAGAAGATATGAATGATTTCGCACCACGTGTCGACGCCTTTAAGATCAATCCTGATTACATCCGTGTGGTGATCGGAAAGGGCGGCGAAACGATTCAGGGTCTTACGGCTAAATACGGAGTTGAAATCAGTATTGAAGATGATGGACTCGTGATGATCACGGCCGTCGACCAAGCCGCCGGAAAAGCCGCGCGAGCCGACATTGAAGCAATGACATACGAACCGTCTCTCGGCGATGAGTTCGAAGGAACGGTCAAAAACATCATGGACTTCGGAGCCTTCGTAGAATACTTACCGGGCAAAGAAGCACTGGTTCACATCTCTGAAATCGCAGAAGAACGAGTCGAACAAGTTTCTGACTACCTCAAAGAAGGACAAGTTATCAAAGTAAAATACCTCGGTGCTGATAAAATGGGCCGAGTGAAATTGACGATGAAAGGTTTGGATCAGTAAGACGATTTATTACTGAGACCATAAAAAAGACCCCCCGGTTTACCGGGGGGTCTTTTTTTTTTAAATGATTAGACTTGTTTTTCTCGAAGGAGTGCTACTAATTGATCGTAGGAAAGGCACTGTGTTGGTTGATCAGCGCTGAGCTGAATGGCAAAAAGATCATCACCCCCTTCTTCATCGCTATTATCTTCCCAAGCCTCATAAGGAATAGCGGTTGTCACAATGTTATTGACGGTTAACGTTTTCCAATCCACTTCATCTAAAAGGAGGGCGTTGCGAGTCCAATTTTCATTGCTGTAGTTTCCTGGAATGACTTTGATGCCATGAGGGAATACTATTTCGGGAGTGTTCAGATTGTTAAAATCTTCTTCAACGAGGAATTCCATGAATCGATGATTTACAAATTCTTGAGCCAATGTTTCAGCAGGAGACTTTTGAAAAGCTGCCTCAAAGGCTTGTCCAGAAAAATATTCTCGTTCATCAAACACAAACCCTTGCATGCAGTGATTAACTTCAACCTGTTCTCCATCGGAAAGACTTTCCTTCCATCGATTAATTAATTTTTGGGTCAAAGAAATTTTTTTGAGTATTAAATTTGTAAAAAACCTGAGCGCAACATACGCAAAGATTCAATTTTGTCAATACCCCGTGACTGTAAGTACAAAAGCTGAGAAGATGAAACCGGTGCGACGGTCGCACCATGGCTGGCGGCTTTGACCTGATCAGTCTTCACGGTCAAGACCGGTAAAGAACGCCCTTTTCCGTTCCCAAATAGCATTATTTTTTCATTGACCTGTGCTTCAGCCTCGCGCGAGCTTTTTCCAAGTTCGGCTTTCCCATCAAATTGTAAAAATGCATCGTCTTCTGCGGTGCCTCGCAGATCAATATTTCCCACTTGTGCTTCGCCCAAATACGTCTGACTCACATGCCAGAGTTTCTTATCTTTATTTTTTGTTTGTACTCGACCGGTAATAGTACACTGCGCATTTTTTCCGAGTAATTCTACTTCTAATGTAAATTCTCGTGATCCTTCTTCAAAATCCTCCAGATGAATATCAAGAAATTCAGAATCTTTTACGATAATTTTTTTGTGGCCAGAAGGGGAGGAAAGTTTCATATATTGAGATGCCCATTATTCTGGTAAGCTTGGCGGTTGGAGTGAGAGTGTTTCGCTTGCAGAAGGCGGTTCTGTCGTCATTTGATCCGATTCCGTTAGCGCATTATTGTTTTGTGTGAAGACAAGATAGGCGCCTGTAACAATGAGGAGGACGAGTATCAAAATCAAAATTAATTTATTCATATTTTTTGGAGTTTATTCGTAAAATTAGTTCGGAAGGGCCGGCGGAGATGACAGGCTAGAGTCTTCAAAATCGGCAAAGTTACAATCAACACTTGTTTTTACTAAAATGGTCTCAAAAAGATCACTTACGAATAATGTACTGCTACCAGATTGATTCTTCGCAGCCGCCGTTGAATCTATCCATTTATTATTAAGTTGGTCATACGTATAGGCTTTTTCCAGTCCGCATGGGCTCAATAATTCCACGAGAGATTTTTCATAGCCCACCATTTTCATATTAATGGGAACAAAATTCCAACCGGCCTTAAGGATAAGTTCTTTGTGTGAATAACCTATTTCTTGTTGATCGTTACTGTAATTTCCATAGAGCAACTGTGTTCCACTGTCGCCTTCTATGCTGCAACTTTCAGGCGTATAAGCCCAAGCTGAACCGGCATAAATGTGATAATATTTTTGCTGAAATTCCTTCAGTAAAACATCATTACCTCTTGTTTTTGGGGACCCCCAATCGTTTATAGTTGGAAGCTGATAGTAGTCAGCTCTTACGGGAGAGTAGTACCAGATGTTTTGGAAAACATCTTGATCACAGGTTTGGCCCTCTTTGTAATAAGAATTATATCGACCAGACGCTTCCATTAAAAATTTAAGGGGAACCAGGTTCCATCCTTTGCCGAGATTATAGATAACATGATTCCCAGCTTTCTCCGTGGTCCTTCCTCGATTATTACTAAAAGTTACATTTTCAAAATCACTTTCGACTAAGGCCGCTGAAACAAAAGTCGGAAATATTGCCATCAAAGAGGCATATGCGACGAAGACTGCTAAATATTTTTTCATAAATGTTTTTATTAATTTTGAAAGAGAAAATGATGGCCTGCCATCCGTAGCTTTAGCGAAGGATGGTGCCGGAGGAGGGAATCGAACCCTCACTCCTTGCGGAACACGATTTTGAGTCGTGCGCGNNNGCGCGTCTACCAATTCCGCCACTCCGGCATCCTAAAAAGAGCCTAGAAATTCTATGTATTTTCTTCAGAAAGACAAGTTTCTTTGTTTCGGAGAAACTTACGCGGATTCTTCTGCTACTTTCTTTCTTGTAGATTTTCGCGTCTTTCGAATTTTCGTATTAAAATCTTCCGCCACATTCTGAAAAAGGCAGGTTTTGTCTCCTTTTTTCTCTTCGAGCCAGCGAACCAGGGCGTCTAATGCTTGGGCTCGATTCACACGAGAAGATGCATGGAAAATCGCCATTTGATTTTCAATTTCGAGGAAATCACCGCGCCAACATTTGTAATATTCAAGGTTTCGCCCCAGCCACTTACTGATTCCGAGTTCGATTTTGTCTTCCGCGGCTTTTTCCGAAAGCAGAATCGACATTCTTGCCCGGGTAAGAAAAACATTAAACATGGCAGGATCTTGCGCAAAAAATTCCTGATTATTTTCAGGATACTCACTTTCCATGCTTTCTTCATCCTGCGTGAGATAGTGAGAAAGAGGGCGTCGGTTATCAAGCAATCGATCGGCCCAAATTTCGCCTTTAAAGGTCTGTTCTCGCAGACCCGGAAGATGAAAATAGGCAGCGACTTCACTCATGAGACTGGCGCTGGTTTCATTTTCGTACCAACGCTGAACCCATTTTTCAAAAGAGATATCAACAACAAAATCTCGTTCGATGACATGATAGATTTCATGCAGATAAAAAAGATCTTCAATGGCCGCACCAGAATTCCATTTTGTGCCTTCACCTTCTTGGTACCATCCCTGTCGACGGGGGACCATATTGAATGAATTCACAAAATGATATTTTTCAAGCTTTGGATCGGTGTACTCAAAAAAGAGCCGTGGATGTTTGGCAAATCGTTCGGTGACTCCATGGATCAAGCTGCCTGGTGTTTGGGAAGATTCTTTGAAAGTATCCGTCTGCCAAAGGTTATCGGTGTACTCGGTTACTTCTCCCTCGGAAACTAGTTTCTGAATATTTTTCATGATTGGGAGTCTTTAAGAGCTTGGATCATACCAGGAGTCAGACAGTATCGAACATGCTGACCTCGTTGGAGGAATTCTTGCATGGGAGTGGGGGATTCGGGAGTGGGTTGGGTGGCGACAAATGTCACATCTGAAGCGGTGATGTCATCGGATTCCGTACGAATAACTGGTGTTTCGGGAGTCGTATTTAGATAGGCGAGATCCAGCAGGAGTTTCATTTCTGGGCATTTATTTTCGAGGAAGGTCAAAAATTTTTCATAGCCATCCCAAACATTCCCATCAATGCCACTTGGGGCACTGAGATAAAAGCGATCTTGGGGACCCATTTGAGTATGAAAATTTTCTTGATAGCCTTCACGAGGATGTTCGATGATCGTGACGTCATGAGCCTCGGCATAAGCACGATAGCCTTCGTATTCACCTTCAAAAACATGAATAACCGGATCACGTCCTTCTTTTCGTTCTTGCGCAGCATGATAGGCAATCGTTTCACGAATGGCTTCACTGGATCCACTTGTTGGGTATTGATTTGGAAAGTCTTTGGCTTGAATATTAACTGCGTCAGAACTCCACTGGATATACCGATCAAAAAATTACTGATGCATGCCGTCTTGAATGCGCGAATGGGGATCATCATACATAGTAACAGCGTCTTCCATCGTGCGCGCAATGGCGAGTTTTACGTCTCGTACATAAGGCGTGACGGGCACATAAATCGTTTTCATGATGCCATAATCACGGTGCATTTCGGCTTCAAACGGATCGAGTTCTGGTCGGGGGTCGGTAGAAAAGGGAGTAATTCTCATTTTCTCCTTTTTAATGAATTAGACATTTTAGTCAAGACTCTTGTGTTTCTCATAAAAAAAGTATAAAAGATATATAACATTACTTGAAATTTATGGATAAAGCTCACACCGAACCCCCTAGATCCTGGAGAGAGGGCTTAATAGAATGTGCTTGGCGTGATTATGAAAACTATGAAGACTCGCTTCTGGTAGGTGAGCAGAAAATTACAGTCGGAGAGGCTCTAACAACTCTTTTTGAAGGCGATTTTGAACAACAAGAATGGGCCATAAGAGCTTTATTGCGGTCGGCGAAATATTTGCCAGGACAATTTATGTGTGCTCCCGTATTAGAGAAATTTTTCTTCGATGCAAGAGGCCGTCGTCTGAGGCACGAAATATTGGGTGATCTGGAGGCAACAGAAAAAAGAGTTCAGGAAACCAAAGATGGTGTTACTGATGAGATTGCAAAGGCTTAAGCGGCTGGATTTTGAATCGGAGTTTGTGCGGGTGCGGGAGCTACCGGAATGGTAGCTACTGGAGATTTCACATCACACGGTGTCACCGGAAGGTTCAACGCTTTGGAAAGCTTGGCATCATACGGATCGAGCGTTAGCGTTCGCATTGGGAACGGAATAGAAATTCCGGCTTTGTCGTAGTCTTTTTTAAGCTGCTGCATGAGTTCAGATTGAACCTGCCACCATTTGGAAGCGGTCATTTCTATCCAAAATCGCACTTGGAGCATAATTGCTGAGTCACCGAATTCCGTCACGATAACAACCGGCTCCGGAGAGGGGACAACTTCATTATGAGAGCTGATAGAGGCGAGAGTGATTTGGGTCGCTTTATCGAGTGGCGTATCATAGTGAACACCCACCTGAAAACTAAACCGTCGAAATTCTTCGGCCGAGAGATTTTCAACCGTGGAAGTAAGCATCTCTGAATTCGGAATAATAAGCATGATCCCATCAAACGTCTTCATCTGTGTCGTGCGTGATTCAATTTCAATCACGGTCCCAAGGTTGCTATTGAGTCGGATCACATCTCCGATTTTAAATTTATGCTGGGTCAGAATAACCACCCCCGCAATGAAGTTGGCCAGAAGATCTTTGAAGGCAAAACCAATTCCCAAACTCAAGAACCCGATGATGTTTGCAATATCAATACCCACGATCTTAAATGCGACAACCGCGCCGAGCGTCAAAATAAAGACATACACAAAGCGTTCAATTAGAAGTGAGGCTTCGGGTTGAATACTGTACCGAGATTGTTGTGCCACTTTATGGATGACATATTTCTTAATGATTTTTCCGATCAACATGGCAATGAAAAAGACCACCCCGGCCGCGATCCACTGGGGAATGGCCAGTAAAAAATCAGAGAAAAACTCCATAACTCCGTCATTACTCTGAGACTGCGTCTCATCAATAATACGAGTACTTTGGGCAAAAGCCGAAGAATAAAACAGATTCATCTTTTAATTATACCACAAAAAGAGGTCTTTTTGCAAGACGGGGGATTGACATTTACACAGAAATTATTAGAAAGTAAGTACATGAAAAAACTTATCGCCTTATATTTTGTATTTGCAGTGGCTCCTGTATTTGCCGGAGCGGGTCATCGGTGTACGGATGATCTTTATCCGAGCTGGAGAGGGAATGCCGAAAAATATCAAACGCATAAGCGCTGTGTTGGGCCGTCTTGTAATTATAATTATGATCTTCCCAATGAAGATCCGGTGTTCTTTCCCTGTTTTCGAGAAGGGTATTGTCATACGTATGTTCCCTACAACCCACAGGCTCTACGAACGAAGCGAGACAACCTTCCCCCCCGATATTTGAGCAAAGAAGATCGGTATGATCCGAGAGCTTTGAAACGATTTCGAAAATTCTATGAAAAGAAGAAATGTGCGGCGGGAAATTGTTGATAACCGCATAAGCTCATAAGCGGCACAGAGAGCAAGGGTTTTTCTTTGCATGAGAGGCCAAAGCGTAGGAAAATAGTCTTAGCTTTTTTCCCCTCGTTTTCATGTTTCTTCGCTGGGTGCGAAAAATTCAGACAAATTTTTTCAAAGTGGTCTCACTTTGGGTGATTAGTGCACTTTTATTTCCGATGTTTGTCCCTCCAGCAGAGGCTTTATTCGGGTGGGGGAGTGACGATCGAAAGGCCACCGGTCCCAAAGTAGAGCGGATGCGCGTCGTATCGATATGGATAGAAGAAAGTCTGCTCGAAAATGAAGATCTTGAAGATAAGATCAAGCGCTATGCCCTGGATATTCAAAAAGATTTAAAAGCGCAAACAGTTCTTATTCCGGTTCCGTCTTCTTTTTCGCCCTACGATATTCATGAAACGAATGCGAGGCTTTATTTTTCAGGGATCGAAAATGATCAGCGATCACAGTTAGTCGGAACTATTTTGATAGGAGAAGTTCCGCTGCCGGTGATAGAAAAAGAAGAAAATCTTTGGCCGACGGTGTTTCCCTATGTGGATTTTATAGAGCCGATTTATATTTGGGATGCAGTAAAAGAACGTTTTGTTTATGAGGGTTCCAGTTCTCATGAACCTGAGATTTGGCACGGGGCCATCCGATCAGATTATCATCATGAAGGAAAAACCAAGGATCGTATTACGGAGATTCGAGAAGAAGAGCTATCAGACTATTTTGATCGGAACCATGAATATCGGTCCGGGACGTTGACGTTTGGGAAACGCGTTTTTTTAGCAGGATTGCCAACACAAAAAGAAGGATTACAAGAAGCGTTACGTCGACATTATGGAAATTTTATCACGTATGTAGAAGAAATTTTGTACAACCGGTACAACAAACATCTTTTTCAGCAAATAGCGGAAGATGAATCGGCAGAAGATGAGCCATTAATATTGGCCAAAGAAAATGATCCCGCGTATTTACATATAGAGCCGAGTGATTTTTTTGAAAATTTTACAGCGAGTGAGGTAGAGCGGCAGACGGGGCAGGTTGATTTAACCCCGGAAGAATTTGCCGCGCTTAATTTATCCCCAATCAATGGTGGAGCAGACCTGGGAGATGATGACTATACAGGACTTCCAGATATTCATACGAAGGGGATGGTCCAGAAATTTACCAAGCGTTATATTCAAGCGTTTGCGGGCGCTTTATCGAATTGGACCTCTCGTGTTCAAATGGCCGGACGTTGGGAGCCAACAGAAATAGACACGACGATTTCATGGGTGACACGAAAAGATGAAGCGGCGGCCTATTTGCTCCGGGCGAATAACGATCTGATTGAAGAAATACTGATCCGTGATATTGATAAGGGCAATGTTCCGGCGGAGATATCCGTGCCACGTCGTACCTTCTTTCATAATGGATCTTTTCGAAATAGGAATCGAGCGCTCTATCCACCGGTTGAAGCTTCGTACACACCTTACTGGACATCGTATCCTTTGTACTGGAACGGCGTGAAGCGAGAAGGAGCTGATTTTGAAATCACAGACTGTACGTTGAACAGAGGGACCGCAGCCGATGCAAATCATCCCTTTTCAGTGTTGATCGAAGCGAATAGAACCTACAATTTCGATACGGTCGATACCTGTGATATCGCGGCAAATTGTTGTGCGCGTTATATTGATTTTGATGATGATGGGGTTCCCAGTCCAACGTCATGTATTACGACCTCTCACTGGCCAAGTCAAAGTAATCATGTGGGATCAAAAACACAGGTTTTTGATCTGAAGGGAACCAAAGAAGTTGAAACAGGACTTCGTGGAGGGCACGGCTGTGCGAGTATTATAGCGGAGAATATTTATCGAGAGATTACGTCGGATAAAACCATTCAAACGGATTCGTTGATGATTCATGTCGAGCCCACGGATGAAACAATTCAAGAGCAAGTGGAAGGGTTCAATGTTCGTTCTTTGCCGATTGATGATCCACGCAGCTTTTCTTTTTATGACCATGGAGATGTATTTCAGAAGATACGGTTTCCGAATGTTTTTGATCTGCGGCCACTCTTCACGGAGCAATCAGAATCAGATCGTCATGATCGTCTCAAAGAACAATGGGAAGCAGACTTAGAGGCGAAAAAATTAGCCATAAACGAGATTATTGATGCGGCCAATGCGGTTTCGGATAGTCGATTTGCCACGGACCAGGGGGTTCAATGGCCCGGGCCGGCGGTCATTTCCGAATCAGGCTATCGTTCTCAATGTCGTTATAGCAAAACCGTCAATGCGAATCTGCCCAATAGAACTATTGATTGGGTGCGAACCTGTGATTTTAATGAAAATAATAATGGCGGATATGGTGGAGGGCGCAGTGATCATTTTCAAGAAATAGATAGAATGAAGCGTGTTTATGGTGTGGGAACGCCCTTAGAGGAGGCTGTTTTTACGCAGATTTTAGATCGTCTTGAGCGCGATAAGATAATCGATGCGGTGATCTGGCTGGATAAAGATCTTGCGGAAAAAAACAGGCTCGTTTTTGATGCCGCAATGGACACGCCCGCGGATCAGCGAGAATTTTTATACGACCAGGCCTTTAACGGTTATGAGCTGGCGCAAATAGAAGGGGACCGTTTGGATGGAAATACCCTCGACCTTGCTTTTGAAAGAGGGGAGGCTTTGGGATCGGAAGTCTATGAATGGACGAAGCAAGAGGCTTTGGCCTTTGACCTGAATCCACCTGAAGTACTGGCTCCGGAAGCACCGATCCGTCCGGTTGAGACGATTCAGCTATCATCATCATTGATACAGTTGGCAGCAGGCGCTGTCACACCTCAAAAAATAGAAGTGAGTTTTCTCGATGAACACCAGAAGGTGATAGAATCTCTTCGCGGGCGCGTATCGCTCAACCTAGAAGATCCAGATCGAGCCCATGAATTTTTCCGTCTTTCGGGAGGAAATACTGCCAATGTACGAGAAGGAAAAGCGAGTTTTTGGATTGTCCCCAAAGCACGAGGAGAAGCCGAAAAATTTCCTTTTGAGGTCCAATTTAAAGACGTGAAGACACAGGGTGTCATTGCCATGGAGCCTTTTTCATTAGAATTATTAGCGGATCGTTCGCATCTGGAAGCGGGATCTTCTGATGGATCTTTAGTTGAATTTTCTATTCGAGACACCCTTGGGCAAGTAACGACGGCTTTTGATGGTCAAACATTGCGGGTTCAGGCCGAAGAAGGAAGTTTTCCTTTGGGAGATGATTTATTGGTTGAAAATGGGGCGGGAAGTTTTATCTATCAACCCGGACGATCGGCGGGTGACGTTGTCATTACGGTGCAAGATGAGGCGCAAAAGCTTCCGGCCGAACCGGTTACCTTTACCGTGGAGCCGAGTGATCCAGAAATTTTAGTTTTTGAAACGGAGCATGAGCACATGCTGAGTCAAGCCGGTTGGATGGAAGTGGAAGCAAAAGTATTAGATGTCTACGAGAATCTTTTAGATGAACATCCTCGACAGTGGAAATGGACGATTGAAGGGGGGACACTGCGAAGTTTATCCGGAGTAGAAGGACCCATCATTGAGGAAAAAACAGAGAAAGCGGCGCGTTCACGTATGTGGGTCAAACCCGACAGAACCGCAGAACGGCTCAGAGTACAGGTATGGGTAGATGAGCTGGGAGATGCGCGCGGACGGGCAATGGATATCGCGCTTGAGGAGCGAGGAGTGATTCAACTTGAAATAGAAAATAAAGGTCCTTTTCTCGCCGGGGAAACCGAGTCCATGGATATATCTCTGCAGGCTCAAACGCAGGAAGGCGAGTCTCTTTTAAATAATTTTGCTCTGGGTGTTTTGAGTTCAACCGACGAAGACTTCGAACCGGTGATTCTTACGCAAGGACAAGGTGATTTTTCATTACCGTTGCCGACTAAAGTCGGCGATTATTCCGTGATGTTTACCGCACCGGGGTTTGAATCTGTTTCTCAAGATTTCTCCATAGAACCCGGAAGCGCAGCCAAAATTGTATTAAACTCTGGAGAAGATTCCCTTCCCGTCAAAAGTACAGATCCTTTTGTGGTACAGGTGTCAGTTGTAGATCGTCATGACAACGTCGTCCCGACTTTTAATGAGACCATTCAGGTGCGACTCAATGATACAAAAATCAGTGGAAATTTTGAGAAAGATGATTTGATAGAACAGGGTATTGTGAGCGAGGACGATCCTCGTGCAGCCTATTTGGAAACGCTTGAAGAAGCCGCTCACACCTCCGATAAAACGCTCTTAGATTATGCATCGACGACCGTGCAGGTCACACAAGGTCAGACAACTATTGAGTATGAAAGTTTAGGACGCGCGGGAAGAGCGCATCTTACGGCAAGAGGAGGGGGGCTCGTACCGGGATATTTTTACTTTGATGTTGGAAAATCTTTTGGAGAGAAAGATCTTGAATCGATTGTGCCGAGAACACTGTTTCTCTTGTTACTCGGGTTTCCAGGAGGGGATCCTGTGTTTGAGAGTAACTTGGCAAATCGATTCCTTTTCCAAAGTTCAACGCAGGCCATTGCTACGTTGATAAGTTCACCGCGGCCACGAAAACGATTTGGAATCGTGGGGGAATCGGGAAGTTTTCGAGGCGAATCAGTAATGCATTTGCAGTTTTCGGCCTTTCCAGAGATTCAGATGACCTATCAGGATAGGGCTTTATCTCGCTTGAGACTGGTATTTGATGAAACCAAAGATACTTCGTTTCAACGGGTACTCGATCGAGATCAATCCGCTCCCGGCGCTTATTTCCAGCCAGAAAAATCTTTAGAAAACCGTCTGTCATTACAGGATCGATCGATCTTTGTGGATCAGGAGCATTTATGGACCGTATCGGATAAAGGCGGCGTACAGGCTTATTTTGGAGCTCTGAAATTTGAGCCAGAAGAAGGTCGGTTCTTGTCTTGGAATGTCTATCTCCATGAAACAAAACTCGGAACTTTCTTTTGGGTACTAGAAGACGGCGATCAAAAATCTTTTGCAGAAAGAGAGGATCTTGATGAACCGGCGATTGGAGAAATACAAAATGCAAAAATACTGATCAAGATACTCGATGCTGAAATGAGGGTAGAAGAAGTCATTACCGGAAAAACTACGCAGGGTGAACGAGGAAGGGCCATTGTATCGCTTCAGGAAGAAGAACCTTTTTCTCGGGTATTAGGCGCGCAAACACCTTCGATAGAAGAAGCCACCTCAACAAAAGAGGTTTGGGAGGGAACCTGGAAGCCGGCAACACTTTTTGCCGCGGGTAATACGGTCGGTGATTCGGTGAAATGGGGAGGCAGTGATGTCCTTTTGGTGATTGGTGATCCGACGATTAAATTGTCAGAAGCCAACCCAACGGCCACGTCCGGACTGAGTGAAGACATCGGACAGCCTTTATGGAAGATCGCAAATGAAACAATCGATCAAATTCTTCTGACGGATATTAATGGTGATGGACAAAAAGATATTCTACCGCTCACACGGGATCGTTTGTGGGCATTGAATCAGACCAAGGTGGTGGATGATGGACTTAATGTGCAGGATTTAGGAGTATTGCTTCGTTTTCCAGACGGCGTTCAAAAACTTATCGCCTATGAAGATAAAGACGAAATATTACAGTCTTTGTTGCAGATCAATCATCAAGGACAGATTTTATCGCATTCTGTAGAGGGGGGTGTTTTTGCTCCGCCTGAAACACTTGATTTAGGGATGGCTGGACCAGCGACAGATCTTCAAAAAGCTAATTTGGATGGTGATGATTTTGAGGATTTAGTCGCAACAGACGAAAACAATCGTATATATAAAATCCATGCGGATGGGAACGGGGGCTTTACGACAGCTCCACCCTTAGATCAACAGCTGCCAAAATTTACAGAAATTCGAGAAAGTTATTCACCATCGTTGACCGAACAGGCAGAAACGCCAACCCTTGATCAGTTTCTCGTTACGATGCCAGATATAGAACTTTATGTTCAAGAGGATTCTCGAGTAGCCTTTCGTGAGGACGGGAAAGTTTATTATTCTCTCACGGATACAACGGTCTTTGACGCGGAACTCGTCATCAAAAATAAAGTCGGAGAAAATACGGTGGATGTTGGCGATGAGCTTGATATATCATTCAAAATTATTTCCGAAGAAGATTTCGAGGTGGATATTATTGTGCCGCATTTGCAGGGACAGCAATTAAACAAAGAAAGTTTCTTTCCCAGTAATCTGCAATCTTTTTTGCAGCCATTCAAAGCTTCATTTTTGATCAAAGGGGAAGTCCATACAGAATCAGTGATTCCTGTGGCACAAGGTCTGACTTCCCAACCGGAGGACCATCCGCAAGGAGCTTTTTTGCTGGCAGGAGTATCTTTAGAAACAGGAAAGCACTGGAATCTTCTGGGGAACTCAACGGTGACCGATATTCCAGATCTGGTCATACAAGTAGAAGATATGGATAACGATGGTGTTTTAGATATTTCATTCCTTGATGGGGGAGATGTCGTGAGCTACCGAAGCCAAACCGTGCAGGGAGGCGCTGGGGTTGGGTCGGGGAGTAGTGTCGACGGAGGGCCCGGTTTGACGTTGGTTGGGGCCGAATCAGATTTGGGCCTTACGCCTTCGGGCGAGCACAGTCGACGTGTTTTTTCCGTGACACCCCCTACGACAGAAACGCCAGTCGCAACGGCCGCGTCACAAGAGGCGTCCGTGGAGGCAGAAGCGGAAGACAGCGATGAGGATGGTCTGCCGGATTATTATGATGATCGACCGGAAGACGCGGACAATGCTTTTGATTTCACGTTTAATGCCTCGGCACAACTGGCTTCCACGATTGATAGTATGGCGGATAGTTTCTTAAATATCCGAAATTCTCAGGTTTGTGGAGGCGCGAGTTGTGGAGGTGTGGCAACGATTTCAGAAGCCGATGCAGGAGTTACTCCCGGATTAAATATTTCCTATAGTCCGCCCTATGGAGTCATGTCCGGCGTCTCTCCAGGTTTTCCAGTCTTTGCCGTTCCGACTTCTAAAAAACCTTATGTCTGGCCACCGAGTTCTCCAGGATGGAATTCGGTATCTAATTTTAGGATTTATAAAATGGGAACTTCTACCGGCGCTAGTGCCGTGGCATTGTGTGATGGGAAGTATCCAGTGGGGATGGCATTTCCGACTTTTAAAAAAAATTGCACGCTTGTCACCAAACCGATCTTGAATCTCTCGAGCTGTCAGGCGGCTGAAAGTCCAGGGGAGACGGATTTTTTAGTGACCCAGGCCCAATCTTTATCAGCGGGAAATCATGGAAGCGTCTTTTCTGTAGGGGCCGAATCTGAGCGTACGGATAGTTCTCAGTTTACGATTAATGCCGCTTTCCCGGATGCCAGTATCGATAAATATAAATTCAATCTCACCAATAATACGCTCAAGGGGGTAGATGATGTGATGCGGTGGTTACAAAAATCATTCGAAGAATTGTCGAATATAAAAGTACCGAGTGTGACCATGATTTTGCCACGATTTCCGCAAGAAGGAGACGACTCTGATTGGACAAAGGAAACAGAAGGCGAAGAGGACCAAGAGCCACCAGAAGATGTGGCTTCTATGTTGACGCCGCCCCCCAGAGCGCCTTTTGAACCCGGACAAGAGCCGATACAAGATCTCTATCATTTTCCAGAAGAAAGAGATCTGACCGTGGATCATATGATTAAAAATTTAGAGAACTTGCCCTTTGTCATTCTACGGAAAGAAACGATTGCCTTGCCCTATCCGGCTATTTCAGAAAAAAGATTTGAAGCATTAGAGGTTCAATATCAACAGTCGTGGGAGCCGCAGATGACGGCCTTGATTACGCGGATTAAAAGTGAACAGTCCCAGTATCCCGATAATGCACATGACGTAAGTTTCTACATTGCTCGTTTGGAAGAAGTTTATCAGCGAACCAAGGTAAATTTACAAACCATCAGAGGCTATCGAACGGCCGTTGAAAATATCAAAAAAATTCCGCGAACGCTCGAGGATCGTCTTCAGCAGATAGAAGCCAATATTGCCATGATGCGTTCGCATTTTTCAGAGTTCTTTTCTTATATAGATCAGAGTATTGAAGACTGGCAGGCTTACTACAAACGCCTCCAAGCAACCTATCGGCAATGGGAAACTATCGTGGATGTCTTTCAGCGTTTTTCCGTGCAGTTCCCGAAATGTACGGTGGACCGCGGGAAAATTCCAGATTTTGTGATCCGAAATGTTTTTCTCAATGGCGTAACCTATCCAGAGATTAAGTCTCCAAAACTACCGAGTTATCTTTTTGATTTTTCTCGTACGGAAATGAGTGTGGACTTGGACATTCCAGATCTTTCTTTTGAGCCAATTGAAATAGAATTACCAGGATTGTCTGATATTGATTTTTCCTATTCGTTGGCTCATAGCACAAATATGCCGTGGGTTCCCAAAATCCCACTCCTTCCGGTTTTAAAAGCGGTGCCTTTTGATCCGCCCATTGAAGATATTTCCTTGCCAAGTCTCGAACAGGAAAAACTTATCGATCGGCCGGTACCCGATGATGCTATATTTTCAGACCTGACGAATCTTCTGAATACCGGGATGGTGCATATCAATAATAAGTACTTCAAGCTGTTGGGCATGTTGCAGATCAATGCTACGCGGATTCCAGAATGGTATATCAAGCCTCACCTAGAACAGCTGACAAACAGAACTAATCTTATTCCACAGGATTTCACCAAGCCGGTGCTCTATGAAGTTGCACCTCGAGAAGAAGTGCCCGATGTAGAAATCCCTATTAATTTAGACGGATTTATTCATTCGGTGCGAGGCATGACCAAAGAGATTCGAACCATTGCGCATCAGTTTAACTGTACAATTTCAGAAGTGCCTATTTCGCTTCGTGATCCACGATATAAAGGGCCGCCTTGTAATCTGTATGAAGAACCGATTCAGCCAGAGGAGAGACCGCCTTCAAAACCTCCCACATCAGCGCCGCTTCTTTTTAGAGGGGAACGGACCTGGGCAGAGCACATAGCCAATTCGTCGAGAGAAGAGCGTCTTCAGCAAGAATATATGATTTCCAAGATACTTTCCGGAGAAAGGGGGGGTGTGGATAAATCTTCACTGGCAGCCCTTCTTTTCTCCAAGGGATTGGCGCTGTCTGGTAAATCGCATCCCGGATGGACGGCGGCCAATGGTGATGTGATTGATGATACCGATACGTCAACACAAGAAGGACAAGCGCTTGAAGGACTATACTTCATTAATCCGGATACACGGACCACCGAGAGAGTGAACCGTTTGCCAGCGGATCGATCCGTGACGTTTGCTTTTGGTGATATCGATAATGATGGTGTAGAAGAAATCGTCTATGCCCTTGATAATGAAATCTACGTCAAAGAACGAAATATCCCAAGCCCGAATAATCCGCGAGAAGAAGAGGATGATGAAGAGGAGGAACTAGACAATGATTTGTTTTCAAATCTGATCGAATGGGAAACTTATCAGGCAACCGAACACGAAAGTCCTTTGTTGGATCCAACGACAAAGATCCGGGCTTCGGGAGCGGGCTTGAGTTTTGAGCCCCGGAATCAGACCCCTTACTTTGAATGGGTGGTGAGTGATCGTTCGGATCATAGATTTGAAATCATAGAAGCCATGAAAGATAGGTTTTCTACCTACTGGCATCGATGGGGATTTTTTGTTCGGGACAAAGGCCTTCCTGGGCAGGTTCGTCCAGCGGGCATTCGTGTTACGAGCATTGAGGGTCAACCGGTGTTTTTTGCATCTCCTTTTCAAGAGTTGCCCCTACAAAGTACTTCGGCCTGTCAAAATGAAGCATCAGAAAAAATAGAAGTCAGAGATCCGACAGCTTTTGTAGGGATGAAAAATACATCAGAGATGCTTTGGACTCGTCCGCCTTTGCCGGGAATGGAGGAGGCACGGATTGAGAATATAAGACTGCAGCAAGGCGAAGAAGTATGGATAGATGAAGGAGAACTTTGTCTGGAAAAAGGACGAATTCAGAGCGTGAGAGAAGGATCTCGTGTCTCTCAACAGCTTCAATTGCATCAATTTTTGCCGACGGAGAGTCGAATCGAAACCGGACCTAATAATGGCGTCGAACTGCAACTTTTCGATGGGACGCGTCTTATTATTCAGCAGGGAGAAAGTTATCAATTAGAGCATTTCGGAAGTGATTCATTGAGACTTAGAACTTTTCAGAATTTTCCAAAAGGCGGAAATTTTTACGGATCTCTTTGGGGGTGGAAAGAGAATGAAAGAAGTTTTTCCTGGGGAGGTTTCTTGCACGATCCAGCTCCTCAAGATGATCAAGAATCCCCGGTCTTATCTATCAAGGGAGGGGAGCGGCAATACGTAGCACTTCTGTCAGAAGTTATTGTAGACGCAACGGCCTCGAAAGATAATCAGCGTATTACAGAGGTTTGGTGGGATCTTGATGGGACGACCGATCGAGATGGTGATGGAGATCCTCTGAATGATCGTGATTTTCCAGAGGAAGGGAGTACGGAAGAACGAACCCCAAGAGATTTGTTAACGCTACAACTACCGGCTTTTACGGATAGAGAGACAAAAATAATCGTCCTTCATGCGAAAGATCAGATGGGGCATCATACACAAAAATCTATTACGTTTGAGGTGCAGGTTCCAGAAATGATATTAAGAGAAGCTTCTTTTGAGGGTCAGCGTATTGCAGGAAAGGTGCCCGGAGCTGGCGGAGGCGTTCCGGTTACAATGCTTCGAAAAAGAGGTTTGCAATGGGAAGAAGTATTGGTGGCGCCTCTGCTCACAGATCCCGGTGGACGTTTTGAGATACAGGAATTATCAACGGAAGGCGGGATAGAGCTTCGTGATAGAAAAACAAAAGAGGTTCTCTTGGAGATTCTTCCAAATGGTCGTCCGGTACGATATGATGAAAGTTTCGGATTTATGGTAGAGCCCGCGAATGAGGATCACGGATTTCGCATACGGGTTCATGACGAAAGGAATAATGATATTTTGTATGTGCGTTTTATAACCGATCCAAAAATTGGATTTGTGGTATCGGATCTTGATGAATCAGATGCATTTGTGTGGAAGTCTTTCGAATCAGAAGAGGTTCGCTTTCAAGGCGCTTTGGCTTTGATTGATGAGGAAGCCCCTGAAACAGTAAGCTTATTAGATCGTCAGGGGAATATATTTGTAACTGATACCTTTTCATTGGGACTGAAGGCTTCTTCCGGTCTGGAGGCCCCACTTATTTTTCAGATTCGAAAAAACAAGATCCCTATCGCGGAAGTTTTGTTTCCGGTCGCTTCTGAGGTATGGTTGGAAAGAAGTCTTATTGAATCTTCAGAAACAGATTGATCCGTTTATAAAAATATTATTTATGCTTCTTTTATGGGTCACTATCGGCAGTTTAATTTTGTTCGTATGCCTTCATTATTTTATTCGAGGTTGGAAACGAAGATTGTCTTTTCATATATGGGATACCACTCATATGAAGTTTAAAAATTTAGAAAAACTTGATCCCGCACACAGAGTGATGGATTGTCATAAATTATTCATAAAAGCGCTCGCAACCATAGATGGTCGTGCCGAAACATCGGCTCACAAAATACAACGATTTGCCATGCGATTTCCTAATAAAAAAGAAGTGTGGAAATATCATCGACTTCGAAACACCATTGCCCATGAAGAGATTCAAATTTCTTTTCGAGAAGCAAAGGCCTCAAGTGCAGCTTTTTTAAAAGCGCTTGAATCATTGTTGTAAGTGATTAATATGGCCGTGCATGGAAAAAAATACTTTCGAACTCAAATCTGGTTTGGCACAAATGCTTAAGGGAGGGGTTATTATGGATGTTATGAATGTAGAGCAGGCTAAAATCGCAGAAAACTCAGGCGCTGTTGCAGTCATGGCATTGGAAAGAATTCCTTCTCTTATTCGTGAGCAAGGAGGCGTATCTCGTATGACGGATCCCAAGCTTTTAAAAGAAATAAAAAAAGCAGTGAGTATTCCCGTGATGGCAAAAGTTCGGATTGGTCATTTTGTCGAAGCTCAAATTCTTGAAGCACTGGATATAGATTTTATCGACGAATCAGAAGTTCTCACCATGGCGGATGAACAGTTTCATGTAATGAAAGATGATTTTAAGCTTCCTTTTGTTTGTGGGGCTCGAAACTTAGGCGAAGCTTTAAGAAGAATTGAGGAAGGCGCCGCAATGATTCGAACCAAGGGTGAAGCGGGAACGGGAAACATTGTTGAAGCCGTACGTCATCTGAGACAAATTCAGTCAGAGGTTCATGATCTTTCAACGCGGAATCTTAGCTCAAAAGCAAAAGAATACAGAGTCTCAAAAGAAATTATTTCCTGGGTTTTAAAAAATAAACGATTACCGGTCGTCACATTTGTTGCGGGAGGAATTGCCACGCCAGCAGATGCGGCCATGATGATGCAGATGGGCGCAGAAGGCGTCTTTGTGGGATCGGGCATCTTTGCCTCATCGAATCCAGAAGTACGTGCCAAAGCTATCGTTCAGGCGACCATGAACTATGACAAACCGGAGATTTTGGCCAAAGTCTCAGAAAACCTTGGATCCGCTATGTCGGGGCAGGAGATAAATGAACTGGCGGTGAAATTTGCCGAACGAGAAGCCGCATGAAAAAAGTCGGAATATTAGCGCTTCAAGGATCTTTTGCAGAGCATGCAAAAATTTTAGAGCAACTTTCACAGAAATATATTTTTGTCCGATCCAAACAAGATTTAGAAAATATTACACATTTAATTATCCCAGGTGGTGAATCAACCACGCTTGAAAAACTCTTGTGGGAATTTGATATGTGGGGCCATTTAAAAAATAAAAAATTAAATATTTTTGGGACCTGTGCCGGCGCTATCTTGTGTCAAAAACTTGGCCTGGATATAGAAATAGAAAGAAATGCCTACGGGGCACAGCAGGCATCATTCATCGCAGAACTTGATTCAAAAATATTTAAAAAGTTACAAGGCGTATTCATCCGCGCACCGAAATTCAAGGTCCAAAATAAAAAAATAAAAATATTAGCGCACTATAAACAAGCGCCCGTGCTTGTTCAGCAAAATAATTTTTTAGTAGCGAGCTTTCATCCAGAGCTGCGTAAAGATACGCGCGTACATGCATTTTTCTTAACCTTAAATTCAGATTAAATTTTTTAGATTTTGAGGAAAAAGATATACTTCACGGTATGAAGTATGGGATTATTTTTTTTGGACTTCTCCTCTCCGCTTGTGCGACTGCTTGGTCAGCGCAAGAAGCATTCCCCACTGAGTGTCGTTGGGAGACTTTGGTGCGTGTGGTAGATGGCGATACTATTATTGTCGGGGAAAAAGAGTCCATTCGTTTTATAGGCATTGATACTCCAGAGATGAAGCATCCAGAGAAGCCGGTTCAGCATTATGCGCTGGAATCATCAAGAGAACTCAAAAGACTTTTAGACGGACAAGCCCGTGTGTGTTTAATATCTGATCCGGAAGGGGATAAAAAAGATATCTATAAAAGGACCTTGGCGTATGTGTTCCGTGCAGATGGATTGGATACGAATGCGGAGATGATCAAGAGGGGAGCGGCCCGCACGTATCTTTATTTTCCTTTTTCGCGTAAAGAAGAATTTCGAATCTACGGAGAACAAGCTCGGTCAGAACAAATCGGTCTCTGGGATCGATCAGAATAGATCAGGAGGGGTCTTGTTTTTCAACCTCAAAAGGAAGGGACTTTTCTTCCGGCCAAGCACCTTGTTCAAGAGCATTTTCAAGAATTTGTGAAGGGTCTTTACTATTTCGGGCCCATCGAGCAGCCAGCAAGAGTAAGAGGAGGCCCGCAGCGGCGATGATCCATGGAAACCAGTCATCAAAAGTACCGGCGCTAAAATCAGAATCATCTGTTTTATTTTCTGAATCAGAAGGCGTAGGGGATTGTGGTTTGGGTTTGGGTTTCGGGGGGTGTGCTTTTTTGTAGGACTCTTCCCAAAAATCAGGAATATTTTGAGACTCCCAACCCTGGGATAGGAGGGGATTATTGAGAGGAAGGTCTAGGACCTGTGTAAAAAGGCCCTCGTGAGTCTTTCCTCGTAAGACAAGACGCGTCTTCATAGGGCGTTGAAATTTCCCGACAAGCGTTAGGCCTTGGGATGTCATCTGACGGGGATGAGAAGGATAGACTTCGAAAGTATTGCCTCCGAGTTCAATGTTGACCTCATCTACAAAAATATCTGATAAAAACTCATCACTGAAGCGTTCAAATTGTTCTAAAACATTGTCTTCATTTTGAAGGGTGAAGTTTAGATGATTATCAAATGTTTTCCCCAGGACGATAACGCGTTGCTCCGGGGAAGTTTCGATTTCAGAGAGCTCTTGTTTATTCAAAACAGTGGCCCCAAGTTCTTGAAGGACGGGGAGAAGCTCCCGGTACGCAGGCGCCTCTGTTTCTCTGAAATGCGTCACAAAAACATCTTCCTTCGGCAGAGCCTCAACCTGAGTCGAAGGGACAATATGAACCATGAAAAATCCAGGCACTTCGACACTGCGACGGACTTCTGCCTGAAAAGGTTGGGCAAAAGTAGGTGAGGCGAGAAGAAGGAATGCCAAAAGGATCTTTCTCATAAGATTCTTATACAGTTTTAGCTAAAAAAGTCAAGTTGCGAGAGGAGAAATCAATGCGTAGACTCTCTTTTGCATGCCACGAAAAAAAATCGGCATTGATGCGCGGATGTTTTCAAACCAGTTCACGGGGATTGGTCGGTATACGTTTGAGCTGACAAAGAGACTTTTTCAGAATCAAGATATTGATTGGGTAATCTTTTTGAATGAACCTGAATATTCAGAATTTTCTTTTCCCGATCATGTTAAAAAAGTCTGCGTGAAGTCCAAGCATTATTCTTTTTCTGAGCAAATAAAATTTTTAAAAATTTTGAATCACGAAAGCTGTGATTTGGTTCATTTTACACATTTCAATCTGCCATTGCTGTATAAAAAACCTTTTGTGGTAACGATTCATGACACAACTATTTCCTACTATCCAGGAAAGAAAATGAATGTTTGGTGGCGAAAAATGGCCTACAATCTTGTCATAAAACATGCCGTAAAAGCTTCGAGGGCCATTATAACGGTATCGCATAATACGGCGAAAGATGTCGAGACGCTTTTTGCTATAAACCCTCAAAAAATTCAGCCCATTCATATTGGAGTGGGGAAAGAATTTCAGAAACAACCCGTCGCTAAGCGCATTAAATCGGCCGCCCCTTATCTTCTTTATGCAGGAAATTGGAGAGAGCATAAGAATGTCGTGGGACTCATTGAGTCTTTCGCATTGCTCAGAAAAAAACATCCGGACCTTCGACTCGTGATCACCGGGAAGCCCGATCCACACTATCCAGAAGTGCCCGAAACCATTGCTCGTCATAAGTTGCAGTCCGTAGTAGACCTCGCAGGACTGGTTTCAGAAGACGCGCTCATGCGTCTGTACCAACAGGCGGAGCTTTTTGTCTTTCCCACTTTTTACGAAGGGTTTGGTCTGCCGCCTTTAGAAGCTATGGCGCTCGGGACGCCCGTGGCAGCCTCTCGGATTGCGTCGGTTCCGGAAGTCTGTGGTGAAGCCGCTGCTTACTTTAACCCAGATTCAAATGGCGACATGGCAGAAACCATGCATCAGGTTTTGATAAATCCATCACTTCAAAAAAAGCTTTTAGAGGCGGGGAAAGAACAAATAAAAAAATTCTCATGGGATACCTGTGAAAAAGAAACCTGGAAAATTTATAAGGCGCATCTGTGATGGACATAAAAACAGTATTTGCGATGAGCTCATTGGGCATAGGTATAGCGGCTTATATTCCTTATTGGCGAGATCTTTTGCGAGGAAAAACGATTCCCCATCCTTTTACCTGGCTTATTTTTATGATTGTCCAAAGCATTGGTGTGGCGGGAGTGTTTTATGGGGGAGGGGGATGGAAAGGCGCTGTTTGGATGATGCTGGGATCGATCAGCTGCTTTTTTATATTTTTATGGGGTCTGAAATTTGGTCAAAAAAATATACAGCTCATTGATATTTTATTGTTAGCGTTGGCTTTCTTGGGGATAATCTTATGGAGCGTTTATGACCAGCCCTTTTGGTCGATTATTCTCATCTGTATCACCGACACAATTGCCTATCTGCCAACGTTTCGTAAATCCTATCATCATCCCGAAGAAGAGACGGCCTTGGCTTGGTTTTTGTTTTCTGTGGCCACGGTTTTTTCAATTTTAGCGCTAGAAAATTATAACTTTTTCACGACGACCTATTCAAGCCTTATCGCGGTCCTTAATTTACTGCTCTGTCTTTTTCTTCTTTTTCGAAGAAAGATGTTACAATAGACACCGTGAAGAAGTTTCTTTGGTTCGTACTGATCGGTCTGACACTTTGGGTGCCAGGCGCAACGCATGCAGACTTACAAACGAAATTCAGAGCGGCTTTTCCCGAGCTGATTCAAACAGGATTTCGTCCTTACTTTGAAGGACAAGCTTTACTTGAGCGCATTCCTTCCATGCAAAAAGACATGGAAAATAAAGCTTCTTTTGAAGGACCTTTGGCCTGTTATTCAACGATTGAGTACGGCCTTGATCGGTCTTTTGAAGAAACGCATCAAGAGTATCACCAGAAGATGACTCATCTTTTTGGGGATAGTTTCGAAACGACGCGCTTTGAAACAGAGAAGCTTATTGGGCAGGATAGTGGTCCGGATGGTACGCCGAAAGGATTTATTCCCGGAGATACAAAATATGAATGGAAAGGGAAGGCTTTGTTGAGCACCCAGAGAGATCAAGAACGGTTGGGATTTGTTTCTGTTTGTAGCGAACAAGATGATCAACCCAAGCAATTTCTTTCTGATTCGATCCCGACCGATCCTTATTCTGCGTGTCGAGTGACAGAAACAGTATTGAATGAATGGTGTGGATATCGTTTGTATCTTTGGGGGAAGTTGCGAGATAAGACGCTGATTAAAGATTACGAAGCATCCGTCGTGACAGAAGGGGAATCTCCTTTTGAACTCGAATCACATGAGGCTCAAACAGCGCCTATTATTCAATCGGTAAAAACCCCCCAATATGCGCAATCGGTTAGCCAATTTCGTACGCTTCAGATAGAACATGAATATACAAAGGCGCATCAGGCGCTCCTTCAAATGCTAGAGGTCTACAGACTCTATGAGCATCAACACAGAAAACACGTCTGGAATCAGCATATTAAAAAAAGTCTTTTGTCGATCAGTAGTAAGATGTACAGCTTTCGAAAAGCCTATTACAAATTTCCAGAAAAATTTATTAACGCCTCTGCAAAACGATGTCGCTAAAAAAAGGACTGGCTTTGGTGGTGCTTTTGCTTCCCGGGATAGTCCTAGGGAAAGCCACGGAAAGCCTTTATCCCGGAAAATACAAAACACAAAAGCATGACTTTGTGACGAATTTGTATCTTCAAATTTATTTAGAAACGCACCATGAATCGGCAGAAGAGATTATTGGGCGGCTCAATCAGAGAAATCTAGAAGCTGAGTTGGGAATGCCTTTGCAACCAGCAGCGGTGTCAGCTGGGGACGACGAAGAAACAGCTCTGACGGAAGAAGAACAGTCGCAGGAACAATCTGCGCAGGTATTAAATCATTGGACCGTTGATAATTATTGCCAAATGGATGTTCCTGAAAAGAGTAAAACATTGGCGCTTTCGATCGATCAACATGATTTTGTAGCGGGGAAACTTCGTGAGTTTTGTGAACAAGAGCGTTCTTTTCTCCGAGAAGAAAACAACATAGCCCGACGGACGGGGCTTAGAAGTATGTTTGTGAATGGACATCTGGGGGACGGGCCATTCGACTTGGTATCGGATATGAATGATTTGGACGTGATTTTCTTTGGAGAAAAACATGAAATACCGGATCCTTCTTTCCCGAAACCCCAATCAGGATGGACCGAGGGGGCTTCTGATTTAGTTTTAGGGGAATTTTCATCGGAAAGAGAATCTGATCCCGTGGCCTGGATGAATCAGCGAAGCGATCTTTTTGATTATGATGAGCAGCCAAAATATTCAGAGGAAGACAACTCGATCATGAGTCATATGCATAATCTACTGCGACCACTGAATGAATTAGAGCTGTATTCACTGGCAGCAGGTTGTCATGCACGAAGAACCCTGGAGCCTACCTTTTTTCCCAAAATACCAGGAACGGGGAAATTATCAGTGATGCATAACCTGGGAGAGCCGGTACATGTGTACTCCGTTCCTATCACTAAAAACAGAACGCTTGATCGCGGGCATGAAAAGGAAGGATGGGGAGAAACTCCTACGGATTTCATCGATCAAGAATTACCCCTTATGCAGTTTTTGACATTAGAGAATCTTCTGCTCGATCAGCCATCTTGTATAAAACGTATTAAAAATTTTGGAGGGATTGACTATTCCTTGGGAATTGATGATTTCATCAAGGATCAAGATCGTTGTAACAAAGAAGATCTTGCTCGTTATGTTTTTCAGTACCGTCAGCAGGAGCAAAAACGAGAGCTTGATATTATGGAGAGAGATCACTCTCAAGAGTTTCGACAGATGCGCCGTTTGCGAGAAGAAATAGAAGCTTTTTTCTCCCTGACAACCTCCGTCGAAGCGATTATGGGAAAACTGAGTAAAACTACTATTATCCAATGATACATCGTCTGCATCACGGTTTTGGCTTTCTCATCGCACTAGGAGTTCTTGGCGTAATTCTTTTATTTGGACAAAAGGCAGCGCCTTGGATTCAGGCCAGCTCGCTTAATCAGGGAAAAGTTATAAATGAATATGCCGAATATGTTGGAACGCCGTCAGATAGAACTCGTTTAGAATCTACTCGTGATGATTTTGCGAACTTTTTTCAAAGCTATGAATCAGAACGTATAGATCTTTTAGAACGCACCCAGCAGGCATCTCGACAGGCTCGTTCCTCGGCGCAAGAGTTAGAGGAAATCTATCAAATATTGCACTTCAAGGGCGTCGATCCTTCTTGGGAAAAGATATTAAACTACACCGGGAAAGTTTGTTTAAACCAAAGAACCAATATTCCTTGTGATTAAATTTGACATTCTTTCCTCATGCGTTAACATTCCCGGGCTTTGAAGCCCCTTTGTCATGCAAAAAGATATCCATCCAGACTCACGTGCCGTTATTTTCCGCGACAGCGGTGCTGGCGTTGATTTTATCGCTTGGTCAACTCTTACTTCTGATAAAACAGAAAAGGTTGATGGTGTAGAATATCCAGTGATTATTATTGATGTCTCAAGTGCGAGTCATCCTTTCTTTACGGGGAAACAAAAACTTTCAAAATCTGGTCGTGTCGACAAATTTCGACAGAAGATGGAGAAATTGCAGGCTGCCTAATTTTTATGTTTTATGTCTAAAAAACCTACACCTTCGAAAAAACAAGCTGTATCCGCTACTCGCACGAGGAAAGCAGCCTGGGAACGCCGTCAGCGTGAAAAACTAGAAAATAAAGTAGTCTTAGACACGTGTCCTGTTACAGGTGAAAAGAAATTACGTCACTTTGCTTCTCCATCAGGTCATTATAAAGGACGGACAGTCTTTGAGAAAAAGTCGGTTGGTGCTCCGGTTCAAGAAATTGAAGCTTAGATCTTTTTGTTTTTTTCGCATGGTCAATAAAGAAGCTCGTCGTGAAAGTCGAATATTAGCGGTAGAGGTTCTTTTTGCGTATTTTTCTCGAGGAGAGAAAATAAGCATAAAAGAGTCTTTTGATCACGTGCTTCATGAAGTTGCAGAAAAAGATTCAGATGCCTTTGCACAAGAACTAATCGATAGGGCCATCGAGCATTTTAAAAAAATAAAAGTTATTATTCGAGCCTTTGCTCCGGAGTTTGCTTTTGAAAAAATAGCCCCTATTAATCGATCTTTATTGATTTTAGGGATTACGGAGATGAAATACTTTGAAACCCCTCCTATTGTGGTCATTAATGAGTACGTAGAACTTTCGAAATTGTTTGGTGAACAGCGGTCTGCTTCTTTTATCAATGGGGTCTTGGATAACTTTCGTAAAAATATTGGCCGACAACGTGAAGATGATGAGCCGGCCTGATTTGGAAGTTTTCTCAAAATCAAATACCATAGTGATATGCAACCTGTACAAAAACTTTTAAAAATACTGGAATGGACTGATGTTTCGGATAAAGAATCAGCACTTTTTCTAGAAGCGTTAACGCATCGATCAGCGGTCAACGAAAAAACACAATATCATACACATAACGAACGATTAGAGTTTTTAGGCGACGCGGTCTTAGAATTAATTACCACCAAGTTTTTATTCGAACGTTTTAATGAACCCGAAGGTATGTTAACAAGTTTTCGTGCGGCCTTAGTGCGAGGAGATCACTTGGCGGAAGTGGCACATCGATTAGAGCTGGGGGCCTGTTTGGTTTTGTCTCGAGGAGAAGCTCGATCAGGAGGGGCAACAAAAGATTATTTGATCGCCAATGCCGTGGAAGCACTCATCGGAGCCATTTACCTTTCGCGGGGTATGGACGTGGCTTCTCACTTTGTTCATAAATATATTCTTTCGGATTTGGATGCGATTATTGCCAATAAAAAACACGTGGATGCAAAATCAGAATTTCAAGAACTGACCCAGGGGAAATTGGGAGTGACCCCTCACTATGAATTGGTTTCTGAAGCCGGAAAAGATCATGAAAAGAGTTTTGTTATGGCCGCGTATTTAGAAGACAAAAAAGTAGGGGAAGGAGCGGGCGGATCCAAAAAAGATGCCGAAATAGCGGCGGCAGCAAATGCGCTTGAACAGAAAGACCAATGGCTAAAGTAATGAACCTTAGAGAGGCCTTTGAAGCCTTTGTTATCTTGATGAAAACCCATGAAGAAGGGGTTTTCTTTTCGCATCGAACGCCGGAAGGAAAAACACAGTGGCACTGTGGCGTGGGAAAAGCTGAAAAAGTAGATTTTGATCATCCAAGCTTTCCCTTTTTTTGTGTGACGGATTTTTTAGGAAAAGAATGTTTGGGCTGGAAATTTGAATATAGGCAATCCGGAGATATTCGAGCCGAAAAATTTTCATATGAAGCCCGTTTACCCCGAGCTCAACGGCAGCGGTTTTCATTAAAAGCCAAAAGCCAAGAATCAAAAAAATCTTTTATGGTAAAGATAAAGGAGATTCAAGATTTTCAAAGATCTGGAAATAGTTGGGTCTTGAATTTGGCACATCAATTTGAAGGAGTTTTAGAGCCGAAGGCAAAAAGCTTTGATCTAGCGGTTGAAATTTTTAAACAATTTTTGAAACAAGAAAAACCCCACACAGGAGGGTTTATTTGGACGCAAGATCTCCAGGCGATATCACTGTCGCCAGAGACGTTTTTACATCATCACGATCGGACACTAAAAACCTTCCCCATAAAAGGCACAGGAGAAAAACAGAGGCTGGAAGAAAGTCAGAAAGAACAAGCAGAGCTTCATATGATTACGGATCTTTTAAGAAATGATTTGGGACAAATCTGTAAAAAAGTAGAGGTTTTACAAGAGCGTGTTTTTACCGACCAAAAGACATTTCATCATAGTCATTCCGTTATAGAAGGGGTGATGAAAGAAGCATGTTTGACCTGGAAGAAGTATCAAAAACTTTTGCCGGCAGGTTCTGTTAGCGGGGCTCCAAAAAAACGAGTTGTTGAAAAAATTTTAGAAACAGAGAGTTTTCAAAGAGATTTTTACACGGGGACCTTTGGCGTAAGGCTTTCTGAAAAAGAATCCCTTTTTGGAATTCTTATTCGAACGATTTTTTTCGAAAATCAGCACTGGAAGCTTCCGGTAGGGGCGGGGATAACCGTCGATTCAGATCCTAAAGCCGAATGGGAAGAAACGCTTGAAAAGGCGAAAAGTTGTTTAGACTTTTAGTCTTGCAATCCTCTCTCTGCATAGTGAAACACGGGAAGGTCTTCGATAGACTTATATTTAGCTAAACATTTCGCGAGTATTTTTGCAATCTGTACATTTGTGATCAGGGGAATGTTTTTGTCGATGGCTTGGCGACGAATCAGATATCCATCAGAAATTTCTTCGTGTGAAAATTTATTCGGGGTGTTAATAACCAACGATATCTGTTTCTGTTTTAAAGCTTCTTGAACATTCGGGTGTTGCTGTGAGGATATTTTATAGACCGTTTCACATTCAATATGGTTTTCCCGCAAAAAGAGCGCTGTGTTTTCTGTTCCACAAAAAGTGAAACCCAAATCTTTGAACTGTCGAATCGCAGGAAGCAGATCGACTTTGTCTTTTAATTTTCCAAGTGTCAGAAGTATTTTGGAGTTTTGAGGGGGGAGTCTGAATCCAACGGCCAAGAAGCTTTTTAAGAAGGCTTCTTCAACATCCTTTCCAAAACAGGCTACTTCGCCCGTAGAACTCATTTCGACGCCCAATACAGGATCAGCTCCTTTGAGTCGAGAGAAGGAGAACTGAGCAGCTTTAACACCAACTGACTGGATTTCAAGAAGATTCTTTTCTTGTGATTCAACTTTTTCTTTCATCCAGACACGAGTGGCGAGATCAATGAAGTTTTGTCCCAAAACCTTGGAGATAAAAGGAAAGGTTCGAGAAGCTCGAAGATTACATTCAATAACTTTGATTTCATTTTGTCGGGCGAGGTACTGAATATTAAAAGGTCCCGAAATATTGAGTTTTTTTGCCAACGCTTGGGAGAGCTGCCGAACACGTCGTACGGTTTCTAAATATAAATTTTGAGGAGGGAGGACAATCGTGGCATCTCCAGAATGAACCCCTGCATTTTCGATATGTTCCGAGATAGCAGAGCATATAATACGTCCATTATCGGCCACCGCATCAAATTCAATTTCTTTTGAATTTTCTTCAAATTTAGAAATAACGACAGAAGAATCTGTTGAGCCAATCGCTTTTTCAAGATATTCACGGAGAAGACTCTCACTGGTTGCGACGGCCATAGCAGCTCCAGAAAGGACAAAGCTTGGACGTACTAAAACAGGAAATCCAACCTCACGAGAAAATTCAATCGCTTGTTCAAAGTTCGCAAAGGCTTTCCATGAGGGTTGATCAATATTGAGTTCATCGCAGAGGGCTGAGAATTTTTCACGATCTTCACAAAGATCAATAGATGCAACGGAGGTACCTAAAAGGGGAATGCCCAGTCGATCTAATTCAAGAACCATATTTTGAGCTATCTGGCCTCCGGTAGAGAAAATAACACCATCGGGTTGTTCTTTATCACAAATATCCAAAACACGTTCGAGTGTTAATTCTTCAAAATAAAGTCGATCACATTCATCAAAATCGGTGGAGACGGTTTCGGGATTAGAGTTGATGAATACCGTCTCATGCCCCAGTGCCCGAAGTGTTCGGAGGACCTGAACACCACACCAATCAAACTCTACAGAGCTTCCAATCGAATAAGGTCCGGAACCGATGATAAGAATTTTTTGTTTCTGACTCATTTCAGAAAGATTATAATAATATTTCGAAACTTGTCATATGATCTTATGCAGAAGTACTTAGCGGGTTTGTTCTTCTCTCCTTGCGGAAGCCTGTCGTTTTTTATAGTCCTTTCGAACTTTAATCATTGTGAAAAGACCCAAAACAAGGGTTAAAGTTGTAATAATTATGAGCCATAACCGCATAGAGAAGTAGGGAATAAGCGCTAACCGAGAAGCCACTAAGAAGAGTCCAATAACGCCTAAAAAAATAAATTTTCCAAATCTTTTCCGAATACTTTTTTTGAGATATTTGTTGTGTCGTGCTTTTTGTCGTAAAAAACTCCCCGCAAAAGTAGCGAGAACAAAAAATCCTAAAAGAGGAAATGCGACTAAAAAATCTCCCTCGGGAAGAGGCTCCATCAAAAATGATATTGAAAACCAATCCATATTCATAGTAAAAAAGTTAAGAACGTTTCAATCGATGTTCTAACACAAGAAAGATTAAAATGAAAATAAAAACAAATAGTTGCTCAATGTGAAAGAATTCCCCGAGAAGAACAGAGTGATCGGCTCGTAAGAATTGAAGCGAAAAATTAATTACCATCAGCGCAATCATAGTCCGGAGAAATAGTTTTCCCGGAAGCGCTTTCCATGCATTCTGACGACGACGAAAGAAGAAGAAAAACCAGAGATGGAGGATGAATGCGTAAAGCGTAACGGGGTGGACCGGACTCAGAATATCAACGCCAAATGTTTCGTATTGGACGCCCCAGGGGAGCGTCGTTTCAATACCGTATTGATTGCCGGTAATAAAGGCAAAGATGTCCGTCAGCATGAGGCTTGCAAGAAGCGGAAGCATTCCTTGGTCAAACCACTTGGCAGGCAGTTCTTTGTGTTCACGAAGATCCCAGAGCGCAAACCCAAAAAATCCAAGAGCCACTCCAATCCAATGAATTTCACCTTCCCAAAAGGCAAAAAATTGGACCCATCCGTAGGGGGAATGGGGTTCGAGGTACACAAAAAGAGAAAAAATACGTCCGAGGATCAATCCTGCGACAACCCAACGCCAAAAATGGTGTACAAAAAATTCTTGAGAAAGTTTTTCGCTACGAATAGCTCGGTAAAAGGCAAAAGCCCCGATAAAAAAAGCGAGTGCTACGCCCAATCCATAAATTTTGAGACTGAAAGGACCGACGAGAAATTTAGAAAAATTCATAAGAAGAAGAACAAAAATCAGGCTATCTCGTCCAGGGGAAAAGAAGGGGAAATGCAAATACAAGAATTAAAAAGAGAAGGACTACTGCCGTCCAAAAAAAAGATCGTCGACACTTTTGTCGAAAATTAGAAATGAGCACAGGCGCTGAAAACACCAGGAAGACAAAGGCCGTAAAAGCCGTTAAAAACCAGAGAATACGCGACTGAAGATAGAACAAAGATAATTCAGGCGTATCACTCAGAAAGAAGTAAAAACCAACGAGGCACCAAAACAGAAGAAAAAATACAAAAAGAAAACTAAACATCCAGTACAAAAACTCACCAAAGCTTTGAAGGGGATTGAGCTCTTGATGAATTTGTAGGACTGTTTTTTTGACGGCAGCGGTATCAATGCCCACGAGTGGAAGTTCTATTTTTTCTAGCGCTTTCGTAAAACTTTTACCCAGGCTCGTGACAAGGTCTTTGAATTTATTGCGTTCGGCAGCGAGTTGTAGTTTTTGTTCTGGTGTGAGCTTTGATTCTTCAAGAAAAAACGCATCATCAGCGAGTTCTTCAAGAATCTTTCGTGTGACAGTTTTTAGATGATCAATAGAGTTTGAATGCTTGATTCGTGCCAAAAGATCAACCTTTTGAATGATGTCCCGTTTTTTCTCAGGATTGAGAAAAGATTCGGTTTGTTTCAAAAGCTCAGCAATAGTTTTGATAAGGTGCGTGATTTGTTTCCCAAGCTCATCGATTTCTTTTTGGTGCTTGGAGACAATTTTATCGTAGGTGATTTGCGAGGCAACTTTTCTACCGCGAACGATTTTTGTTTTTTTTGATTCTTTTTCCCAGCGTTGGAGATGGGCAGGATTTATGCCTTGATCTTTTCGCGCTTCAATCTCTTCAAGAGGAAGATCTTGCGGATAGAGATAGGTGACGGCAAAGTCATATTCACTGCGAAGTTCTTCATAGGCTTCATACTCATTAGTAGCCTGGATAGTCCCTTTTTGTACGACACCTTGATTCATTTGGATACCAAAAAGGAAGAGTTTTTGGTTCGCATTTTTGATGGCTGGAGCGACATAGGGCGCGAGGTCTAGAACCGCATATCCGTTATCGGTAAGTTTCGCACGCGCTCTTTGGAGCGTGCTTGCGGAAACCGTCCCAGAAAGACGCTTCCCATCTTCATTCACGGCTTGAAAACGAAATTTTCCCATAGTGTCCCTATTGTACGATCAATCGGGAGACAAGACAATAATTTTCTCTATTCTTCCAATAAAGACTGCTCCCACCCCACAGAAGGCACAAGGTTATTATCAAGCAGCCAGATTTCGGCTTTTTTGTCCCAACCAAGAATAATTCCCAAGCCGACAATCAAAAATAAAACCCCTAAAACTTTTTTGAACCAGCCATTCGGATCAGCGGCGATTTTAAGTTTGGCGACAAGTTTTTGACCAAAAAAGGCAATCAGTCCCATCATAAGAGAGAGGCCCAGCGCATAGGCAATAAGATTTATGAGACCCCAGAAAAAACTAGCCGGTAAAATTGTCGCTAAAATCAAAAAATAAACAGGAGAACAGCTGGAGAAGACTGGACCCAGTGCGGCCCCGAGTAAAATAGTCCCCGTCCAGTTTTTTTTCTGTCCGGCTTTGTTGAGAAGCTGTTGTGAAGAGTTGCCAAGTTTGCATTTCAGTGCACAGATTTCCCAGAGATGAGGAAAGAGATAGGTAAATGCAAAAAAGAGGATGATACCGCCTGATAAAAGTTTCCAAAATCCAGGCGGAACCTCAATCAAAAGGGTTGAGGCCTTAATAAGAAGCGAAAAGACAATGATGGAAACAGAGAGTGACAGCGTCAATACAACTGGTCGCCAGGGGTTTTTATCCGTTACGCTGCCCCCGATGATCACCGGGAGCAGAGGAAGAATACAGGGCGCCAGGATAGTAAGTATTCCGGCTAAAAACGAGAGGGGGAGATAATTCATTAAAAGAGTTTATTCAAAGTGCTGGGCCACAACTTCAAGTGCTGGATCCGCAGCACGAGAAATTTCTTCTCCATCGGCACCGAAGAAGATAGCCGTTGATTGACTCGTAATTTTGAATTCTTTTCGAAGATCGAGTTCTGTATCGAAATCAGCTTTCAAGATAACTGTGTTTGCAGGAAGCGCAGAGAGGCCTTCTTTTACTTTGGATTCCCAAGAACGGCAAGTATGACACCACTCGGCGTGGAAAAAGAGAGCAAACGGCTGTGAGCCAGAAAGTTCCGCCAATCGTTCCGCCGTGTAAGCTTCGTAAGAAGCGATCGTTACGGTGTCTGATTTTGCTTCAGAAACTTCTTCTACGGCTTTCTCTTCTTCAATAATTTCTACTTCTTCCACTTCAGGGGGAGCGGTAGCTTCTATTTGATACTCGATGACATCTTCCATGTCATTTTCGGATACAGATTCAGCAGCCTCATGTTCAGTCGCTTCGTGTTCAGAGGAAGAATGATCATCTTCACAGCCAACAAGCGCCACACCAAGAATTAAAAGAGAGAAAAGTGAGAGAAATTTTTTCATGATTCGAAAAAGATAAAGAATAAAAGAATCAGGGTCTATTCTACAAGACCTTTCTTTCTAGGCAAACAAACTCTGTAGCATTCATTACGTAGGATAGAGAGACCTTATAAATAGAAGACGAGTGTTTGACATATGAACTATTTTCTGTATAAATCTGTCAAAATGAAAAAACCTATATTAGATAAACGTCAACAGGTCGAAGGACGGGAGGGGACTTACCTCAACGTTGAAGACTTTTTAAATACCGTCGAGACGGCCAGTCGGGTTCACGCTGTTTTAGAGGCTCTTTATTCAGACCCAACACTTCCGATGGATACAATGCTTATGGAGGTAGCGAGAGAAAGAGGGTTTTTAAAAGAAGGCGATAATGAATTAACCGAACTCGGGAAGGATGTTGTGGCGCGTCCAAGGAGCATGACAGAGTCTGATGTTTTGAGTTTAGATTTTAGTACGGGGCTTTCTCAAGAAATGCTTTTGGGTTTAGCGGGACAATACAGCGGAAGTGTTTTGGGGGTCTTGCTCGAAAGAGAAGCCAATAAACTCAAAGCTTATTCTGCCCTGTTGATTGATGTACGAAACCCTTTGCCGGACAGTTGTATCTATAAAACGCTGGAGGCTATTGATTGTCCCAAGCGACGGGAACAGGTTGAAAATGCCATTGCACCCTGGGCCCATAATATAAATATCTTACACGAAGCTTTTGCCTGTGATACTTCAAACAAAGTCTTGATAAAACATCCCTCAATGAGTGAGGGGGGAGGCGTTACAGCGAAAGTTATTTTGGAACATACGCTTGAAAATTTAAATGATATTTCGGGAAATGAGGATATCGCAGAGATTGTTCCGATTGAGCTTGATTTCCTAAGTGATGTAGAGGTTGATAAAGTGGCGGAAGCTTCCTCTGGAATGACGGAACGAGAAGTTTGGTTTCTTGTTTTGAGATATGTTCTTTTTGATCATGATCATGACATTTTAGATCATCATCCGACATATAATTCGACGGGAAGGCAAAGAGACTACTCAAATATAAAGGATCAATTGGAAGATTATCAAATTCAGATAGAGGCGGTACAAAGAGAACTCAATAAGGCGAAAAGACTGGGAAAGCAACCGGTTCTTTCGTTTGCACAAAAATCAAATCATATTTTTGCAAATCTGACGCAAGCAGTTTCTCAGACAAGGAGTATTCGAGGAAAATATAAAGAGGATTTTGAGAGACTTTTAGCACAACCCGCTATGTGTACCGTCTCACCAGAGGTAGGAAAGGTGAAAACAGGGGATGTGACTTGTCGAGAACTTGAATTTACCTCGGCAGATCTCCCCGTTATTTTGACGGATATTTTAGATATGCCCGAAGACGAGAAAGAAAATTTAAAGCTTCAAGATTTTGCGAAACAAATTTTAAGAATATCGGAGTTTAATCTATCAGGGATTCAACATGTAAAACATCTTTTTGAGTCCCTCGAAAGACGATTTCATGAAGAACCCACCAAAGAAAATATTTTAGAATTCGTATTCCAATCAGCGAAAGATCTTACCCTCACACAGTTGCAACATATATTTCGTGCATGTTTGATGCATCGGCTCGAGGTGGTGCCGCCCAGTTGCCGAGAACTTATTACCCAAAAATTCAGACTTTCAAGCGAACTCATTGATCGTTTTGAAACACTGGTAAAAAATTATGCTCCGCAGACGATTGGAGATTTTCCAGAAACAAAGGCTTATAATCTCACGAATGAAGGTTTGTTTTTGGGCGCAGAGCTAGAGATTTATGGGGTAGACCGCGAAGTGGATATGATTTTGGATCAATTTGCCGCCGGGAAAAGTGCGATCACGCTGATCGACGGAACGCATTACAATGAGGCAGCGGTCCCAGGACAATATACGTCACTCGGAGAAAGAATAGATCGTGCTATTTCCTATAGAATTATGGGGGGAAAGGTTCCAAATAAGCTTAAAAATTTTACGGTGGTAGAAGCGGCCTCAGAAGAAATAAATAATGGACCGAAGTCTTTTCTGGATATGCTTTTTGGAAGTATGGATGAGAGTGATGGGATTTCTAACCCAAGTAAACTTCGCCAAACAATTATAGAGCTCCTGAACTATAATCCTTATACGATCCTCACCTTGGATCTTACGACGGAAGAAGTTGATTCAGCGCTGGTTCACAATATTGTGAAGATTCTTACCGACCTGGGAGTTCAGGTGCTGGTACATGCCAATACGCCGATTCCAGGGATTGATAGTTCGGTGGCCCTTTCAACGATTGTAGAAGATGATCTTGATCATCGAGTGAGAGGTTCTATTCCGGCGCTCGAAGCGCAGTTAGAAGTTTCCATTGATGATAAACTTGTGGGAAAGATCCTCGATGGAGTGAATCGATTCCGAACAGGGGACCAAGACCCACTGCACTTGGTGCTGGAAACCATAAAAGATGCCGCGGCTATTGCGAAGGCCAACGAAAGACAAGATATAAATGGCCAGATGGTGAGTGAGGCACTTGCCTTTGCAACCGGAACAACCAATCCCTCCGCTATTGCGTATCTTCGGAAGTCTTTGGAGACGCTGCCCGATACCTTGAAAAAATATATTTTCGGACAAGATGATGTCATTGACCGACTTTCTGAATCAATCACGGCTCATCTTATTGGGTGTGGAAATCCGGAACGTCCCCTTTCAGTGCTTCTCCCAGGTCCTACAGGAGTGGGAAAAACTTGGGTGGCAGATATGATAGAGAAACATTTTGGAATGCCAACGCTTATGATCAATGGGGCAGAATACAAAGAAAAGCATGCGCTTTCAAGACTTACCGGATCACCTCCTGGATATGTAGGCGCGGAAGAAGGTGTTTTGACAACCTTTATGAGAGACAATGAAAAGGGGATTGTTTTTGTCGACGAAATAGAAAAGGCGCACGAAGAAATACGATCCGCCCTTATGAATTTTATAGATGAAGGAAAAATGGCGAATGGAGACGGACACACATATGTTCGACGTCAATTCGTGATCCTTGCGGCGACCAATGCAGGAGCAGAAGCACTCACACCAGACATGACCAAAAAAGAGGTACTCGATCTGATTGGTATTGCTTTTGCGGATGAAAAAGGCGTTCCGAGACCCGAGATTGCCGCAAGATTCGAGATCATGCCTATGTTAGGAATTGAAGAACAAGCCTTTAAAGATGCCATTACCTGGAATCTTTCGCGCATTGCTCATCGAGGAGCGTTGATGAGTCTTCAGCTAGAAATAACAGAGGTTGACTCATCGGCCGTTGATCTTGTATTTAGCGAATGTAGAGAGCTTTGTCGAAAACATGCACAAGCAGGAAAAATCAGCTTTGCAGAAGATGAAGCAACCTACAGTGATAGCTACTTCAACCTTCGAGAAATTATGTACAGCATTGATCGTTTGTCGGGAAGAAGTATCAATGCTCATGTCTTTGACACCCTTGATGCAGGCGTTACGCTTGACCAAGAGACGCGCCACATGAGGATCAAAGCCCAAGATGGAAAAC
The DNA here is from genome assembly GCA_002389285.1 of Patescibacteria group bacterium UBA4473. Classification (GTDB taxonomy): domain Bacteria; phylum Patescibacteriota; class Gracilibacteria; order UBA4473; family UBA4473; genus UBA4473. The sequence goes on along the minus strand of DGOF01000001.1, from coordinate 280 downwards.
TCATCCTTGAGGATATAGAATCAGCAGAGGCTGTGGCATAAGAAAAAGTCCTTGAAGAAAGCTGCTTTTTGATTACAATCTCTCCGTTCTTCAACAAAACGCAGGCGTAGCTCAGCTGGATAGAGCACCGGTCTTCGGAACCGGGTGTCGGGGGTTCGAATCCCTCCGCCTGTACCATTCTTCGCTTTAGCGGAGAATGCCCTTCGTAGCCTTGGCGAAGAATGGGCCTATGACTCCAACTCTTGGATATTCATTTCTATCGCTTCGAATGGCACGCCAA